>JAPPDF010000036.1 GCA_028875575.1 Acidobacteriota bacterium | reverse complement strand
AATCACTCCCCCCTTGAGGGGGAGTCGCAGAAGCCGAGCCGCAGGCGAAGGCTGATGCGGAGGGGGGCAATCGCGGCGCCACAAAGCAGCGCCGAATGGCGAAGGCTGATGCGGTGGGGGGCATAAGCGACGCCGCAAACTTGCGGCTTCCTGAGTTACGGCGTTTGTTTCAGGTAAGTGCCGCCCCCGTCTTCAGAACTCTCAGATTGTCCAGGAAGGGAGGCCGGGCGACACCGGCGTCGGTGATGATGGCCGCCACGTAGCGGTGAGGGGTCACGTCAAAGGCGGGATTTCCGGCCGGGGCCCCCTGGGGAGCGATGGCCTTGTCACCCAGGTGGGTCACTTCACGCGGGGAGCGCTGCTCGATGGGGATCTGGTCGCCGGTGGGAACGTCCAGGTCCACCGTCGAGAGGGGCGCCGCCACGTAGAAGGGGATCTCGTGCTCCCTCGCCAGCACGGCAACCGAATAGGTGCCGATCTTGTTGGCGACGTCCCCGTTGGCAGCGATCCGATCGGCCCCGACAACGACGCAGTCCACCTGGCCCTGTTTCATGTAATACCCCGCCATGTTGTCAGTGATCAGGGTGACCGGTATCTCGTCCCTTTGCAGCTCCCAAACGGTTAGACGGGCTCCCTGCAGAAAAGGCCGGGTTTCATCCGCCAGCACTTCCACTCTCTTGCCCTGCTCCACCGCGGCCCGAACGACTCCCAGCGCCGTGCCGTAACCGGCGGTTGCCAGGGCACCGGCATTGCAGTGTGTCAAGACCCGGGAACCGTCCTGGATGAGGGCGGCCCCGTGGCTTCCCATGCGGCGGTTGAGTCGAATATCCTCGTCGTGGATATGCAGGGCCTCCGTCTTGAGGGCGGCAGCCACAGCCGCGGGTCCCTGGGACTTGTGTCGCCGGTAGACCCCCTTCATCCGTTCGATGGCCCAGAACAGATTCACGGCGGTGGGCCGGGTTGCCGCCAGGGTCTCGCAAATGGACTGAAACGCTTGCTCAAACCGCTCCGGGTCATGGGACTTGATGGACTCGGCCCCAAGCGCCACTCCCATGGCAGCGGCAACTCCAATTGCCGGTGCACCTCGAATGACCATGTCCTTGATCGCCTGGGCCACTTCTTCATAGGTCTTGAACACCGGGTACTCTTCGACGGCCGGCAATTTTCTTTGGTCGATCATGACCACGCCTTCGTCGCTCCATGCAATGGTCTCGAACACGATCTTCAGCCTCCCAATTGGGGTTTGGCTACAGGAAAGCCCGCCAACCGCCACGGACTATACCACAGACGCGGGGCGCCCGGAGACCGAAGCCGGCAGTCTGGAACAGCCTGGAAATCCGCTGCATTCGTCCTTCCCGCCGGTCATTGGAAACCCACGGAGGCCATGGTCAACCCCTTTCGGCCGGCAGAGAGGAGGCTTTGATTTTTGTGGTAGGTTGGGCTATATTCAGGCTCTCTCGAAAGCGCCAGGTGACGGGTCGGCATTGGTTGCCGGATGACTCGAAAGGTGACGTTCGAAGCTATCCCCAAGGAGACATCTTCTATGGATCGAAGGAAATTCACTCAGGTGATGGGAGCCGCCGTGGCCGGCATGGTGGCGGGCTCCAAGGCGGTCAGCCAAACGGATTCCCTGTTGTTGGCCGATGAAGACAAGAAGGCCAAGCACGTCTGCAAGGGCCGCAACCAGTGCAAGGGCCAAGGAGGCTGCGCCAGCGGCGACAACGGCTGCGCCGGCAAGAATTCCTGCAAGGGCAAGGGCGGCTGCGCCACGGCGGCCAGGCACTCCTGCAAGGGCCAGAACGAGTGCAAGGGCCAGGGCGGCTGCGGCAGCGGCGACAACGGCTGCGCCGGCAAGAACTCCTGCAAGGGCAAGGGCGGCTGCTCCGTTCCCCTCCACGGAGTCGAAAAGAAGAAATAGCCTGACAGTTACCAGGACTGACCGGCCCCCCGGCGCTTCCGACCGTTGGGTGCAATACGCGACTTCGCGAGCGGGAAGCGGGACCGGCTGGGTTCGTCCGTTTGGACCGGGAGGTCCCTTATGGGCAGGAATCGGTGGAATTTACCCGACCTGGGGTTCGGGATCGGTCTCCGTACCGTCCATTACAGCTACATTCTGGCCAACCACCCGCCCATCGACTGGTTCGAGATCCTCTCGGAAAACTACATGGATACGGGGGGCCGCCCGCTGTACGTGCTGGACCAGGTGGCGGAACGCTACCCGGTCGTGCTCCACGGAGTGTCCATGTCGGTGGGGAGCACCGATCCCTTGAACCTGGGCTATCTGAAAAAACTGAAGGCTCTGGCCGACCGTACCCGGGCCCACTGGGTCTCGGATCACCTCTGCTGGACCGGCGTGAGTGGAATCAACGTCCATGACCTGCTGCCGATGCCCTACACCGACGAATCCCTGCGCTACACCATCGAACGGGTGAAAGCGGTTTCCGAGATCCTGGAGCGCCCCCTGGTCCTGGAGAACCCATCCACCTACCTGGAATTCGGGACCTCCACCTGGAGCGAAGTGGATTTTCTCTCCACTCTGGCCCAGGAGGCCGACTGCGGGATTCTTCTGGACGTGAACAACGTCTACGTCAGCTGCTTCAACCACGGCCTGGACCCGGAAGCCTTCATCGACCGAGTCCCGGCCGACCGCGTCGTTCAATACCACCTGGCCGGGCACACCCACAAGGGAACGCATATTCTGGACACCCATAGCGATCACGTCATCGACGAGGTCTGGTCCCTCTATCGACGTTCCTGCCAAAGAACCGGCGGCGTAGCCACCCTGTTGGAGTGGGACGAGAACATTCCCAGCTTCGAGGTGGTGCACGCCGAAGCCCTGAAAGCCCGCCGGCACCGCGGCCTTCCCGAGCCGGACCACCAGAGAGCCTATGGCACCTGATCTGGGCAATACCCAGAAATGGATGCAGGCGGTCATCCTGCATCCGGGCTCCGACCGGCAGGCGGTGGCTTCCGCCGAAGCCCGAAAATTGGTGCCGCCGAGCCGGTTTACGGGTCTGATACGGCCATCCCGCACACTCGATTCCTTCGACCGAATCGGCATCTACCGCGGCATGTACCTGGCCCGCTTGCAGGAAGCCCTGGAGGCCGATTTTCCCGGGCTGGCGCATTTTCTGGGTCCGAAGCGCTTCTCCGACCTGGTCAGGGGCTATGTCGACCGCTATCCCTCCCAAAGCTATACCTTGAATCGTCTGGGAGATCATCTCCCCGAATTCATCCGGAGCAGTCCCGGGATGGTGCGGAAGGACTTCCTCTACGAGCTGGCTCGCTTTGAACTGCTGATGAGCCGGCTGTTCGACGCCGAGGAATCGCCGGTTCTCACCCCCGAGGCCATTGCCGAGGTACCCCCCGAATGCTGGGAGACCGCCCGTCTCAAACCTGTCGCTGCCCTCTCGGTGCAGGAGCTTCGCTACCCCGTGGGGGCCTATCTGGAGGCGGTGCGCCAGGGCAAACCACGGCCCGCCACCCGGCGCAAAAACCACTGGGCGGTGGTCTATCGAAGCCAATTCGCCCTACGCTGGCTGGATCTGTCCCGTCCCGCCTACCGGCTTCTGAAAGCTCTTGTCAACGGAGTGCCGCTCGGAGAGGCACTGAGCGGGGTCTTGAGACGTGGGGGCCAGCCGGTCGGAGAGGTACAGCTCTTTTCCTGGTTCCGCGGCTGGGTGACCGAAGGACTGTTTCAGGCGGTTGAGCTGGAAGACCCGGCATGACCCCCTCAATCAGGAATAGCGGAGTGGTCCGAGCCGCGGCAGAGGCTGATTGGGGAACCGCGACCCCACCCGTTGCGCCATGAGCAGCAAACTCACCAAGGGCCAGATCGACAGGCTGAAGAAATTGTCGCAGGAATTCGCGACGATTGCCAGGAAGGGCAAGAAGACCCCCGCCACCTCCGCGGCGCTGGCCCAGCCCACCGAACACCACTCCGAAGCGGCCAAGGTCGCCCCCACCGAACGGTCAAGCAGGGCCGGTCGGTCGAAGGTCAGAACAGAGCGGAGTGAATGAATTTTTTGTCGCTGCCGCAGCATTCGCGGCTTGACTCCCCTATGTGACGTTTTGCAGTGGCTCCCCCCGGGCGCTGGCCCGGGGCATATTCCAAATAAAAAGCACGTTTCCTCCTGCAGTGTTGTGGGTTTCGGGAGAGCTGCGAAGGCTGCGGTTGACGTGGATTACCCGGCGAGACGCCACCTACGGGCCATCCTTATAGAGCTGCGTAGCTGCGGCTCAGGGTAGCCCCGGGCGGCAGCCCGGGGTCGTATGGGTCCGCGCCCCGCGCCAACCCAGCCGCGAATGCGGCGAATAGAAAGCACCCGTTCGGGAACGCACTGCTTCCCCAAACAAACCCCGCCCCACGCCACATCTACCCGTTGTGGTCGCATCGACGGCGAATAGCAAGCACCCTCCCGGAACGCAACGTCCCCCCCCCAAAAAGACCCAAGCAAGACCCGCGCTAGTCCCCGCGCTCCCCCCCACCCTCGATAGCCCGTCTGACCACGTCGGCCAGCATCCGGATGAAGCGGGGGTGGTCGTTGACCGTCGGAGCCCGGAAAAAGTCCATCTTCCACTTCCGGGCGACCTGCCGGGCCTCCACGTCCAGGTCGTAGAGCACTTCCACGTGATCGCACACGAAACCGATGGGCACCAGCAACACGCCGGGGCATTGGTTCTTGCCCAGGCTCTCGATGACGTCACAGACATCCGGTTCGAGCCAGGGATCCCGCGGCCCGCCGCTACGGCTCTGGTAGACCAGTTCCCAATCCGGTATCTTCAGGGCCGAAGCCACCGCCCGGCAGGATTCGCGAAGCTGGTCCACGTATGGGCTGGCAAATCGGCTGGGAACGCTGTGAGCGGTAAAGAGCAGCCTGGTCTGCAGCCGGTTCCGGCTTGGGATTCGGTTCCACTGGTGCCGGACGCGGTCGGCGACAGCCTCCACATAGTCGGGATGGACAAACCAGGGTTTGCAATAGTCCACCGCCGGAGCCGGCCGCCCCAGCTTTTCCTCCAGCAGGATCCTGGCCTCCCGAACTGCATCCTGATAGCGTCCCCAGCTGGCCTCGCCCTGATGAGGCGCCAGGATGACACCCACCGCCCTCCGCACCCCGTCGCCGGCCATCCGTTCCAGAACGTCGGCCAGAAGCGGATGCCAGTTGCGCATACCCACGTATACGGGGATTGAAGGCCCCTCCTTTTCCAGCAGTCGCCGCAGTCCATCCGCCTGGCGGAAGGTCAGCTCGTTAAAGGGTGATCGACCTCCGATCAATTCGTAATGGTGGGCCACTTCCTCGATCCGTTCCCGGGGCACGCTGCGCCCCCGCAGGACGTTGTCCAGGAACGGGCGAATCTCATCGCTTCGGGTCGGTCCCCCGAAGCCAATCAGCAGGACGGCTTGCTCGGTCATGATGGCTGTTGGATCTCTCCTCCAGGCAAACGGGCTACTCCTCCGGCAACGTCAACCCCAATTCCAGGCTGCAATCGCGCCGGACTGTTGTTTTGGCTCGCGAGCGGATAAGCTTCATGCAACATTCAACCGTATGCGGTGACCTTGCCAAACTATGGTTTCTTATCAAAGAAACCGGGCACTTGGGAACTGGAAACACCGACGGCTTCCACAAACAGACGCGGGAGGATTTTCATCATGGAATCGAGTCAAGACAGGGTGCAGCGAGGTTTCGAGCAATTCGTTCAAATGGCCGGAGCAGACAGAGCCCGCCAACTCCGGGACGTTTGGGGGCAGATTTCGCCCGATTTCCAGCAATTCGTATTGGGAGTGCTGGCCGGCGAGGTCTGGACCCGATCCAAGCTCGACCTGCGCACCCGGAGCCTGATCACCATTGCAGGCCTGACCGCCCTGGGAAGGACCCGGGGACTGGAGCTCAACGTGGAGATGGCACTTCGAAACGGCGCCACCCGGGCGGAGATTCGAGAGACCATGTTGCAGATGGCCTTCTATGCCGGCTTTCCCTCTGCCTGGGAGGGACTCCAATCCGCCGAGGAAATCTTCCGTAAAGCCGATCAGACCGATCCTGAGGATTGAAGGAACATCGCAGGGTTTTCTGAACCTTTCCAGGGTCCGACAGGATTCAGCGCCTGTTTCCAAGCGGGGGGCCGGTACTGCCGGCGCCGGCGCTCAGGTCCGCAACCAGGCGTTCCAGGCAGAGGCGGCTGTCGGGACTGGACCGTTTGATTCCGTCATCGATGGACGCCAAACCATCGATGGCCGTGACCAGGGTCTGGCGGCGAAAGCGTTTGGCGGGCTCCAGCAACCGCTTCAGGAAATAGGGATTGGCCCCGATCTGACGAGCCATATCCCCCAGCTTGGTGGCTGGCGAGATCTCCTGGATTTGAAGCAGGTTGCGCAGCCGCCGCCCCAGCAGCGTGACCATGGACAGCATTCCTGCCGGGTGAGCCGACAATTCGCAGCACAGCCGAAGCGCTTGGCGGCGATCCTGAGCCAATACGGCATCCAGGAAGTCGAAAACGGTGTGGTCCCGGCAATATCCGGCCAACTCCTGAACCATTTCCAGGGTGACGGTCTTCCCCTCCCCGGCAAGCAGCGCCAGCTTCTCCACCTCCAGATGCAACCGGCCCAAATCGGTTCCCTGAAGTTCGACCAGGCACTCTACCGCCTCCTCCTGGATGGGGTGTCCCCGCTTCCCTAGAGCCTTGGCAATCCAGCTTCGGGCCTGAGCCTCACTCAGGACGGCCAGGTCCACCACCCGGCTGCCGGCCTGCAACGTCTTGAAAATCTTCTTCCTGCGGTCGTCGCGGCTCAGTTCTCCCGCCAGGAACACCAGCACGGTAGCCGGGTTGGGACGGGCCAGGTAGTCGGCCAGTTCCTTGATCTGCCGGTCTCGCAGCTTCATGACTCCCCGGATATGCAGGACCTGCCTGGGCGCAAACAGGGAGGGAGTCAAGGCCGAGACCAGAAGCTCATCCAGCCGGGTCTGGTCCAGATCGATTCTCGAACTTGGCGGTTCGCCCTCCCAGGCCTTGCTCAAGGCCTCCATGAGAGCCTTTCTGGCCGCATCTCTCAGGTAAGCGTCGGGACCGAAAATGAAATAGGCCGGACTGAACTCTCCCTGGCGCAGGTGTGTCTGGAACTGGGCAAAGGACATGTCGGTCAGAAAGACTCCAGGATGGTGCTGACCAGATCCCGCGAAAAGGCTTTGGCGAGCCGATCCAGAGCGGGTCCTTCCTCCGGGAAAAAATCCTGGGAAGCCCGACTGATTTCAAACTCTTCCCGGAAGAAATAGTTTCGATTCTCGAAAAGGAGCTTCTTGGACCTGGAGTCCCTCAGCTCCACCCGCAGGCGCACCGTCACCAGAATGGTGGACCCCGCCCTGCCCGAGAAGATTACCGGAGTCGATCTGAACCCCGTGACGATTCCGGTCAGCACAGCTGCGGCCGAAGAAGGGTTGGAGGAGATGCGGTACCGGGTGCGTGAAGTCAGCTCGTCCACCACCGCCGAGGTCAGGCGCTGCTCCAGCCTGTACTTGGTTGTCCGATTGGTGAAAATGGGAACGGCGATGGAATCGACGGACTCGGGAATGGCGGTGGCTTTTCCGGCCAGGCGGTACCCGCAGCCGGCAGCCAGCAGGCCGGTCAGCAGCCAGGCGGCCAACACCTGGAGCACCTTGGCCGAAACCACCACGGATCTCTCCCGATCCCGCAACTGTCTACACCACGATATTGACCAGTTTCCCGGGAACATAAATCAATCGCTTGGGGGACTTGCCGTTCAAATGGCGCTGAACCGACTCCTGGCTCAATGCCGCCTCCCGAGCCTGCGTTTCCGTCAGGGCGGCCGGAAGGCTCAGTCGCCCCCGCACCTTGCCGTTGACCTGAAGCACCAGCGTGATCTCCTCTTCGGCCGCCAGAAGGCGGTCGGCCTTGGGCCAGGGCTGCTGGTGAATCGAGTAGGATCGCCCCTTCAAGGCCCACAGTTCCTCCGCCATAAAGGGGGCGACCGGCGCCAGCATCAGGAGCAGCGCGTCGGTGGCTTCCACAAAGGCCTCTCTTCCAACCGGCTTCCTGGCGGCTTCATGAAGGGCATTGGTGAATTCCATGAGCGACGAGATCACGGTGTTGAAACGAAATCCCTCGATGTCGCTCGAGACCTTGAGCAAGGTCTTGTGCGTCCAGCGGCGCAGGTCCCGGTCCTGCTTCCGGGTCCGCGAGGAGGAGCCCTCCTGAGGAGAAGGCCGCAAAATCACCTCCCAGGCGCGGCGTAGCCAACGAAAGGTTCCGGAGAGGCCGTTGGTATTCCAGGGGGTGGACATTTCGAAATCGCTGATGAACATCTCGTAGGCACGCAGGGCGTCGGCGCCCCAGGCCTCCACCATTTCGTCCGGTGTGACGACGTTTCCCCGGCTCTTGGACATCTTTTCTCCGTCCTGCCCCAGGATCATCCCCTGATTGCGGAGGCAGGTGAAGGGCTCGGAAAACGGCAGGTGGCCCAGATCATAGAGCGCCTTGGTCCAGAAACGGGCGTAGAGCAGGTGCATGACGGCGTGCTCGGCCCCTCCCACGTACATGTCCACCGGAAGCCAGTAGTCCACTTGCTTGCGGTCGAAGGCTGCCTGGGCATTGCGGGGACTCACGAAGCGCAGAAAGTACCAGGAGGAGCAGGCGAAAGTTCCCATGGTGTCGGTCTCGCGCCTCCCCCGGATGCCGCCGGGCAGAGACACCTGCACGAACTCGGGAATGGCTGCCAGGGGCGACTCTCCGCTGCCGGTAGGCTCGTAGTGCCGCACCTCCGGCAGCCGCACCGGAAGATCGTCAGCGGCCACGGATGCCTCGCCGTCGGCGGTGTGAACGATGGGAATTGGGGTGCCCCAATAGCGCTGGCGGCTGATCCCCCAGTCCCGCAGCTTGTATTGGACACTCGATCTGCCCCGATAGGTCTCCTCCAACCAGTCCGTGACCCTGTCGACAGCCTGTCCGGTGGGGGTGCCGTCGAAGGAGCCGGACCGGCTCATGACTCCGTCACCCGTCCAGGCCTCCTCCATGGTGTCGGACTGCAGCGGTTCATCCCGGCCCACCGGTTGAATCACCACCCGGATCTCCAGGCCGTACCGGCGGGCGAACTCGAAATCTCTCTGGTCGTGGGCCGGGACCGCCATGATGGCGCCGGTTCCATACCCCATCAGGACATAATCTGCAATCCAGATCGGGATGGCTTCGCCGTTGACCGGATTGGTGGCGTGGGATCCCAGGAACACACCCGTCTTGGCCCGCCCCTGGGCGGTCCGATCCAGATCGCTCTTGCCCCGGACCTGCTGCAGATAGGACTCGACCTTTTTGGCCGATGAAGGAGCGGTGAGGGCGTGTACCAGAGGGTGCTCCGGCGCCAGCACCATGAAAGTGGCGCCCCAAAGCGTATCGGGACGGGTGGTGAACACGGTCAGCGGCCCGGCGGCGGTGGCGAAACTGACTTCGGCCCCACGGCTGCGCCCGATCCAGTTGCGCTGCATCAGCTTGATGCCCTCTGGCCAGTCCAGGTCCTCCAGGTCGGCCAACAGCCTGTCGGCGTAGGCCGTGATTCGAAAGAACCACTGCATCAGCCGCTTCTTCTCGACCAGAGCCCCGCTTCGCCAGCCGCGGCCGTCCACCACCTCTTCGTTGGCCAGCACCGTTTTCTCCACCGGGTCCCAGTTCACCGTGGATGCCCCGCGATAGGCCAGCCGAAAGCGGCTCAGATAATCCTTTCTCCCGGTGACCGGCATTTGCCTCCAGGCCTCGGCGGTCATGGTCGGAGCTCCGGGAATGCCGCCGCTACCCTGCATCGCCAGCTCCTGCTCCAGGCCGGAGATGGGACAGGCTTTCTGCAGCCGCGGGTCGTACCACGAATGGTAGAGCTGCAGAAAGACCCACTGGGTCCAACGATAGTATTCGGGCCGAGAGGAGTTGATCTCCCGGCTCCAGTCAAAGGAAATTCCCAGCAACCGCATCTGCCGCTTGTAGTTGGCGGCAAAGCGGGCGATGAGCTTGGCCGGGTTGGTCTTCAAACGGATGGCGGCGTTTTCCGCGGGGAGACCGAAGGCATCCCAGCCCATGGGATGGAGGACATTCTCACCCCGCATGCGGTAATAGCGGCTCAAAACGTCGGTGGGGACGTAATTACGGCAGTGGCCCACGCTGAGCCCGTCCCCCGAAGGGTAGGGAAAGAAATCCAGCACATACCTCTTGGGGCGACCGTCGGCCGGAGCGGTTCGATAGAGCCCGTCCCGTTCCCATCGGTCGGCCCACTTGGCTTCGATCCTGTCGGGGGTGTATTTGGGAGTCATGAGGGTATGGCAGCCAAGGGGGAAGATGCCCGAAATCCTTTGCCTGGTTTGAGTTTCAGCCGTTCCACCCAACCTGCGGCGATGTTAGCAGAGCGCCGAAAGAGGGGTCAAGCTCAGGCCAGGCTCGGGGCCGCGCAAAATGGGGTTGCCCGCGAGGGACGATCGTTCCATAATGAACTACCGTTTTCGGTCCGCAAAAACCCTCGAAAAACAGGTGCAAGCCATGTCTCTCGCAAGGCCCCTTTTCCCCGGCGCAATTTTGTCGGGAATCCTGGTTGCCGGCTGTTTGGCGGCCCTCTTGGCCCCGATCGCGGCCATTGCGGAGGACAAGCCCGCGGGTTCTGGAAGTGTCCAAGGCCAATCCTCTTCCGGATTCACTCTCAAGGTGCCGGTAGAAGTGGTGGTGGTCAATGCCATTGTCACGGATCGTGACGGGAACCCCATTACCGACCTGACCGTCGACGATTTCGAGGTCTTGGAAAACCGCAAGAAGCAGACCATTCAGTCATTTTCACAGGAAATCTACCAGGGTTCGCAGAGCTCCCTGACCTGGGGCAGCACGGTCGACGCGGAGGAACCGGCGCCGGAAGCGCCCCCCGAAAAGCCCCGTCTGCTGAGCCTGGTCATCGACGACCTCACCTATCCCCCCATGGGCACTCTCAGCCGCACCGTCCAAGCCATTCGCGGATTCGTGGAAAGGGGATTGAAAGCGGGAAACTACATTTCCATCATGACGGCCTCCCGCGGCTATTTCGTCCCCTTCACTCAGGACAGCGAGCTGCTGCTGGCCGAGATCGACAGAATCCACAAAAAGCTGGATTTCACGTCGTCGATGAACCGACCGGTATGCGTCACCATGACCGATGCTCAAGCCGAGGAAATCCATATGGTTTCGCCAGCACCGGGCAGCCGGGCCTTCGACGTGGCCATGGCCGAAGCCGAAGACTGCGGGATAGGCGGCGCCTCGGCCAACCCGCTGAGCCAGAGACAGCGAGTCGGAGTCGGAACGACCGGGGTGGATGCAACCCAGCAGGCCATTGAAACTTATGTACGCACCCTGGCGGCCCAGCACCTGTCCCTCAAGAAGAGCCGCACCCGGCGCTTGCTGGATGTTCTGCGGGGGCACATCCGCTCTCTCGGACCGGTGGAGGCACAGAAATCCATGGTGCTGCTCTCGGCAGGCTTCCTGCACCGGGCGCTTCGCTATGAGCTGGAGCGCCTGGTCGACGTGGCCCTGAAGACCGGCATCATCTTCAATACCATCCGGTCCACCGGGCTGGACACCAGCTCCATATACGACGTCAGCAACAATCTCACCAACAACAGCAATCTCCGGCTTGAAAAATCCTTGCTGGTCACGGAGGACCGCAGGCAAAAAGGAATGTCCCTCGCGTATCTGGCCAAGGCTACGGGAGGCATCTACTTCAAGGACAACAACGACCTGGGGGCGGGCCTCAGACAGGTGGTGGACCAGCAGTTTTCCTACTATGTCCTGAGCTACGCCACCCCGCCCAAGAATCCCGACGGGCGCTTCTACAGGCTTCGAGTGAGAGTCTCACGGCCTGGAGCCCGGGTCACTCACCGCAGGGGCTTCTATGCCCCCAAGGAGCGCTTGTCCCAGGAAGAGCAGCAGAAGAAGGAAATGCTGGAAGCCATGCGGGCGCCCACCGATCTCAGGGAAATCCCGCTGCAGATGTCCTATCACGGCTCCCGCCTGGATGGAGATACCTACCAGTTGGAGATCGTGACCCGCCTGGACTTCAAGAATCTCCCCTTCCTGGTGGAAGAGGGCAAGCGGATCAATCGGATCAACCTGGCCGTAGTTGCCTTTGACGCCAAGGACGAGTATGTCGGAGGAGACGAGAAGGCCTGGAACTTCAAGCTTGGCGACAGCAGCTACCAGGCTCTGCTGCAATCGGGCCTGACCTCCAAGGTTGTGCTGAAGGTTCCACCGGGACGGTATCAAGTCAAGGTTGCGGCCCGGGAGAACCTCAACTCCGGACTGGGCTCGCTCCGTCGAACCGTTGAGGTACCGCTGCTGTCGGAACAGGAAATAGCGGGAACGCTGGAAAAGGCCACCCACCGCGGACTGCAGTCATCCGAGCAGCACCGCGATCTGAATGTGGATTTCAAGGCCAACTTCTTCTACCAGGAGGCCGAGCGGGCCCTGGTCCTGTTCACGGCCAAGGTCTCCCAAGGTTCTGCGAGAGACACCCCGAAAAGCTGGTTGCCGGGGAAAGATCTACGCCTGATGGGGGTTGCCTTCTCCGACGACGGGCAGCCGGCTTCGATTTTCAGCCAGACTTTCCCGCAGGCAAGCGGAGAGGCGGAATCGTTCGTGGAAGGATTCCTCAAGCTGAAGCCGGGCAAGTATCGCATCAAGCTGGTGGCCGCCGACCGCCACGCCCAATTGGGCACGGCCGAGCAGTCGCTGTGGATCCCAGACCTTCCCCGGGATGCGCTCATGACCAGCGGCCTGATCCTGAGTCAGGACCTGCAGCCCTTTTCTCCTTCGGTAGCCGGAATGCAGGTGCCGGAAGCCCGCTGGCTGTTTCACCGCGGGTTCCGGGTGAGGCCCGCGATCAGCAACGAAATTGTTGTTCCCCAACCTCTGGCCGTGTTCTACAAACTCTACAACGCCTCCAAGCTGGAGGACGGCAATCTCACGGCTCGCGTCCAGGCAGTCAAGGACACTGGCGAGGCCGTCGACTTTCCGCCCATCGCATTGGACCGCAACCACCTGGAGGAGCGCACGCCCGGCCAAGTGGCGGTGGGCTTCAAGCTGTCCACCCAATCCCTGAGCCCCGGCAGCTACCGATTCGAGATCACCACCGAGGAATCAGGCAGCGGCCGCGCCACCATCACCGAGACCGATTTCGTGGTGAGGCGGGGTAAGGAAGTGGCCGCATCCGGCGACGTGCCGGCGCCGGTCAATTCCGGTAAGACTAATGTCGAAACAGCCTCCGGTCCGGAGCCGGCGGTTGGCCTCGACCTGAAAAAGATCCGGGCCAGCCTGGAGATCCCACGGTCCTCCGGTAACGGCGCTGATGCGGTGCCCTACCGATTCCGCAGCGATTTGTTGGCCTGCGCCAACGACCAGGGAGAGTTGGGATACAACCTCGATCATCCGGGAGAATGCGGCGACCTGCGGAGGCACCCACTGCAGTCGTACACCTTGAAGGGAACGAATCTCTTCGGAGCCAACCTGAGCGGCATGGATCTGCGCAATGCGGATCTTCGGGATGCGGTTCTGCTGAGGGCCGACTTGACCCAGGCCAGGCTCTGGGAGGCAGACTTGCGAGGGGCCGATCTTCGAGGCGCCAATCTTTCGGGTGCCGAACTGGTCAAGGCCACGCTGGACGGCGCACAACTGCAAGGGGCCGATCTGACCGATGCCAGCCTGACTCAGGCCAGCCTGAAAGGCGCCAACTTGCTGGGCGCCAATTTGCAGCGCGCCATCCTGAAAGATTCCGACTTGAACCAGGCCATTCTGCAGGTAGCCGACCTGTCGGAAGCAGTCCTGTTCGGCAGCGATCTGAGGCGGGCCGATCTTCGAGGCGCAAGACTGACCCGCGCATCTCTGGTCGGTCAAAGGGAGGCCAACCTCTTTATTCCCCTTGCCGGCAACATCAAGATCGGCAAGACGCGGTTTGCAGAAGCCCGCTACGACGAGAGCACCCATTTGCCGTTCGACGCCCAACAGGCCGCGACCAGGAAAATGCAGCCCGCCGACACGCCCTCCGCATACCATCGTCCCGAGTTCATGGCGGATAACGGTTCCGAAGAGTTTACCGTCAGCGGCTCCGCTGCTCCCACTCTTGCCTCCGGCCAACCCGGCGGGGTGCCGACCGACGCCGAATGGCCGGACTTTCTGGATGCCGTCCGCCGCAGGTTGGAAACGACATTCTCGGACCTGCCCGACTTCGTCTGTCGCCGCCGGACAGAGCGATTCGAGCGTCTGTTCCAAGGTTGGCAGGAAAAAGACCAGCTCCAGGAGGACCTCCTGTTCGCGAATGGAGAAGAAACCTATCAGCCCGTAGAGGGGCAAAAGACATCGGGCAGCCAGGACGGCGCATATTCCATCGGTCAATTCGCGGCCGCTATCCAGAACGTGTTCGCTCCTCAGAGCAGGACCTCCTTCCGCCTGGAGGGGGCCGAGCAGATCGCGGGCCGTCAGACCGTGCGGGTGGCCTTTCGGATTCCGCAGGAGACTTCCGCCCTCCAAGTGACCTACCAGGGCAACCCCCTGCGGGTGGGTTACCGGGGACTGTGCTGGATCGACGTCGATTCCTACCAGGTGGTTCAACTGATCAAGAAGACGGTGGACCTTCCCGAGGATTTCCCCGTCAAGACCTCGGAAGTGAGCATCGCCTACGACCAGGTCCGCATCGGGGAGAGCCACCACTGGCTTCCGGTTCGAGCTCAGTTCAACATGTCGATCGGCATCCTGCAGAGTGCGCGGGTCCATACCCGCAATGTCACCAGGTTCACCGACTATCGACAATTCGAAACCGACGTGAAGCTCCTGCTCGAATAACCGAACCATCCGACGAGACCCGGGCCGGAATTTGGCCCGGTCGCCTCATTTCTCACCCCGCAAAAACCCGCCAGTCGCCCGGCCGTCCGGCCCCAACCCTGTCGTGCGGACCCATCGCGAAGGACCATCCATTCAACATCGATGCACCGGATAAGCAGGAAGGGAGATCGCTGCACAAGAGGCCGACTCCGGCGATGATCGTGTGCGGATTCCCAGGACTGCAAGGCCGCCGTCTCCAGAAAAATTCCTGCGCCTCCTGTCCATCGATGTCAATAAATCCTCTACTCGGGCTTGACTTCGAACCGGTTTCCAACCACCAGGCGCCGGCGTTTGTTTCAAGGAAGAAGAATCCTGTGCATCCTGTGCATCGATGTGAATCAAAATTCCGTCCATGCTCGACTTTGAACCGGTTTCCTGCCACCAGGCGCCGGCGTTTGTTACAAACAGGTGTCCCGGGTGGAAATCCTTCCCTCCCCACCTCTTGGCCGATCCCTCTCAAGCCTTCTCCAACCCCTTCGTGGCCCTTCATGGTCCTTCGTGTAACTTCGTGGATAACTCTTTTTGGCCGTTGTGGATAACGCTCGGTCGCTCCCGGTGGGAGATGCGGGCTTGGGCGGTTGTCGGCAAACTCCGGCGCTGTGCTATACTTCTCGCTCCTCGGGGCAGGCTCCCCGGGAACCGCACCCTTCCTGACACTCTACGCCGATCCAAATCAAGGAGTTGAATTGCCCATTCCCAAGTCGCAAAAGATCTGGTTCAACGGGCATTTCGTCCCCTGGGACGACGCCAAGATCCACGTACTCTCCCATGTGGTGAATTACGGATCCGCCGTTTTCGAAGGCATTCGCTGCTACCACACGGTCAAGGGATCGGCGGTATTCTGCCTGGAAAGACACGTGGAGCGCCTCCTGAATTCGGCCAAGCTCTATCGCATGGAGATTCCCTACTCTGCCGAGGATCTCTGCCAGGCCATTCTGGGCACCATTCGGGAAAACAAACTGAAGGAATGTTACATCCGTCCCATCATTCTCAGGGGCTACGGCGAGATTGGCGTCAACCCGCTGGGCTGCCCCCTGGAGGTCGTCATCGCCGTCTGGGAGTGGGGCCAGTACCTCGGCAAGGAAGCTCTGGAGCAAGGCGTGGATGTCTGCGTCTCCTCCTGGAACCGTATTGCGCCCAATACCCTCCCCACCCTGGCCAAGGCGGGAGCCAACTATATGAACTCCCAGCTCATAAAGATGGAAGCCATGCAGGGCGGCTATTCGGAGGGCATTGCACTGGACACCGCCGGTTACGTCAGCGAAGGCAGCGGCGAGAACATCTTTGTCATCCAGGAGGGCGTGGTGCTGACGCCCGCGCTGGCCTCCTCGGTTCTCCCCGGAATCACTCGGCGTGCAGTCATCGAGATCTGCCGCGACCTCGACATTGAAGTTCGGGAGCATGGCATCGCGCGGGAACTTCTCTACCTGGCAGACGAGTTGTTCTTTACGGGAACCGCCGCAGAAGTCACGCCGATCCGCAGCGTGGACAAGATCAGCGTTGGCAGCGGCCGCCGGGGACCGGTCACCGCCAGAATCCAGCAACGATTCTTTCAGATCGTTGAAGGCAAGAGCGATGACCACCCGGATTGGCTGGCCTTCGTATGACTCCGACAGCCCCACCCCCCCACATCGCTCCGTGAGCCAGGAGCCCCGACCCCACCATTCAGAGTCCCTCTTCCAATGGGCCCTCCGGGCCCTGGGCCGGAAGGTCCACTCCACCCGGGAGCTGGAAGTCAAGCTGCTGGCCCGGACCGATGATGCGTCCGCGGTGGCCGGCGTCCTTGGCCGTTTGAAGGCGGACGGCTATCTGGACGACCGCCAGTGCATCGAGACTCTTGCGGCCGTGCGCCTCCGCCGCGGCGACAGCGGCCGCTCCAGGCTGCAGAGAGAAATGGCTGCTCGGGGGCTGCCCGGGGACCTGGTCAACCAGGTCCTGGACGAGATGTTCCCGCCGGAAGAGGAGCTGGACCATTTGCGCCGCAGCCTGGAACGCAAGCTGGAGGCCTTGACCGAGCCATTGGATGAAAAAAGAGTGGCCAGGCTCTATAATTACCTGCTCGCCCGGGGCTTTCCTCCAGAGGCGGTTCGCCGGGAGGTCAGAAAGCGATTCCATCGAATCGTTGAATGGGGGGATTGAGCAATCCTCCGCCGGAACAGGTCGACATAAAGGAAACCGAAGCCGTGACCGGAAACGAAACCCGCAGGCAGTTCCTGGATTATTTTCAACAGCGAGGGCACCGAATCGTCAAGAGCTCCTCGCTGGTCCCCGCCGACGACCCCACGCTGCTGTTCACCAACGCAGGCATGAACCAGTTCAAGGACGTTTTCCTGGGGCGGGAGACGCGGGACTACCTCCGGGCCACCACCTCCCAGAAATGCGTCCGGGCAGGCGGAAAGCACAACGACTTCGAGAATGTGGGAAAGACCGCCAGGCACCACACCTTCTTCGAAATGCTGGGGAACTTCTCCTTCGGCGACTACTTCAAGTCGGAAGCCATCCCCCTGGCGTGGGAACTGGTGACCGAAGTGTACGGGCTCAATCCGGAACAACTCTGGATCACGGTCTATCAGGACGATGATGACGCGCACCGGATCTGGAACCGGGAGGTCGGGGTTCCGTCCGAACGCATCTTTCGCCTGGGTGAGAAGGACAACTTCTGGGCCATGGGGGACACCGGCCCCTGCGGCCCCTGTTCCGAGATTCACTTCGACCAGGGGCCGGCAGGCGGCGAGGCCGGATATTCGCAATGTTCGCAGTGCAGCTTTCCCTGCGAATGCGGCCGCTTCGTCGAAATCTGGAACCTGGTGTTCATGGAGTTCGACCGGCAGAACTCGGGGCAACTGGTTCCCTTGCCCAAGCCCTCGGTGGACACCGGCATGGGCCTGGAGCGAATGACGGCGGTGCTCCAGGGAAAGCAAAGCAACTACGACACGGACCTGCTGAAGCCGCTGACGCAATACGCGGCCGAAATATCCCGACGGGACTACGGCAGCGACAAGGCCGCCGACGTTTCCATGCGGGTGATCGCGGATCACGCCAGGGCGACGGCTTTCCTCGTCAGTGACGGCGTCGTGCCCTCCAACGACGGCCGCGGCTATGTCCTGCGCAAAATCATGCGCCGCGGCATCCGGCACGGAAGGCTCATCGGAATCGAGGACGAATTTCTGCACCGCATGGGCGACCGGGTAGCGGATCTCATGCAGGATGCCTATCCGGAGCTGGCCTCAACGCGGGAGTACGTATCCCGGGTGGTGCGCCACGAGGAGCAGCGTTTCTCTTCCACGCTGCGGATTGCCCTGGACCAGCTCAGTGAGGTGCTGGACCGACTGGAACCGTCCGGGAGCCACGGGGGCAGTCTGCCGGGTGAGGTCATGTTCAAGTTCTATGACACCTACGGCCTGCCCTTGGACCTGATGCAGGAGATCGCGGACGAGAGTGGACTGATCCTGGACAAAGAGGGTTTCAATCGGCGCCTGGCGGCTCAGCGCGAGAGGGGACGTGCCAGTTGGAAGGAAACGGCTACCGCCGCCGGCTCAGCACCCCCGCCCACGGCGGAGAAGACCCGATTCCTGGGCTACACCCAGCTTGATACCGAGGAGGCGATCATCGAGGGCATCCTGATCCAGGGGAAGCAGGCCGCCTTGCTGCCTGCCGGCACGGTGGGAGAAGTCTTCCTGGACCGGACCCCTTTCTACGCGGAAACAGGTGGCCAGGTTGGAGACGCCGGGGTCTTGAAGGGCGACGAGTCCGAAGCCGTTGTGCAGGACACCTATCCCGCCCCTCCCGGCTACTCGGCTCACCGGGTCAGGTGCGCCCGGGGAACCCTGCAGGTGGGCGACAGGGTGGAGGCCCGGGTGGACGGGACGCGCCGTGATTCCATCAGGAAAAACCACACCGCCACCCACCTGCTCCATGCGGCCCTCCACCAACTGGTCGGGTTTCACGTCAAACAGTCGGGCTCGCTGGTGGCTCCCGATCGCTTGCGCTTCGATTTCACCCACTATGCGGCCCTGTCGCCGGAGGACCTTATCGAGATCGAGGACCTGGTGAACCGCAAGGTGATGGACAACCTGCCCGTCACCACTCTGGTCCAGGACTTGAACCAGGCGGTTTCGGAAGGAGCCATGGCTCTTTTCGGCGAGAAGTACGGAGAACGGGTGAGGGTGGTGTCGGTGAACGGTTTCAGCAAGGAGCTTTGCGGCGGCACCCACGTTTCCCGCACCGGCGACATAGGATTGTTCAAGATCGTCAGCGAGAGCGGGATCGCGGCAGGGGTCCGCCGCATTGAAGCCATTACGGGAACCGGAGCACTGCGGCGCTTTCGCCAGGACGAAGCACTGCTCGGCCAGTTGGAGGGACTTTCCAAGGGAACTCGGCCCGAGCTGGTGGAGTCGGTCCGCCGGTACCAGGCCTCCATCAGGTCTCTGGAGAAGGAACTCCAGGAGATGCGCTACCGGCTGGCGCAGGACCGCGTCGGGCAACTGCTGCATTCCGCCAGGAGCGTCAATGACGTCAAGGTCTTGACTTCGGTGGTGGAACGGCTGGACAAGGCCTCGCTGCGCAATCTGGCGGACGAGTTGAAGTCGCGGATTGGCCGCGGCGTGGTGGTGCTGGCCACTTCCGGTTCCGGAAAAGTCTCCCTGGTCGCGGCCATCACCCCCGACCTGACTTCCCGCCTGCACGCAGGCAGGATGGTCAAGGAAATCGCCTTGCTGGTCGGCGGCGGCGGTGGCGGCAGACCGGATCTGGCCGAAGCCGGGGGCAAGGACCCCAGCAAACTACCCCTGGCGCTGGAGGCGGTTGCCGACTACGTCGAGAAGCATGTCGAAGGGGCGGGTTGACCTGTCCACTATTCAGTCGTGCCGATGAATTCGCAGAGCCGGGGCTGGCCGAGAATCACCGCTGATTGTCGGTCCCTGGAGAACTATTAGACTTTTTCCGGTTCTGGGACATCTTATTGTCCTGAGAGAGGCAACGTTGCCCCGTCATCCAGCTCCTGCTCCCATGGCTACCCCCACGAAAATCAGCACTTCCGGTTGGCACCTGAACCGACACATGGCTGCGGCCGTCTGCCTGTTCACCCTGGCGGTGTGCCCCTCCTCGAACGGCGGAGAGATCGGCAGCTTCACCGATCCCGACGGACGCCGCACATTTTCCAATACCGGCAACATCGCCGTCTCCCGCTCCTCCGCGACGGCGGAGCCGGGCTCGCCACCGAGGACTCGCAGAAGGGGTCAGCCCCCTGCCGGGATCGGAACACTCATCGATCGCATCGCCCGAAAGCACGGGATGGATCCGGAACTGGTCAGGGTGGTGGCGAGGGTGGAGTCCAACTACAATCCGACGGCAATCTCCCCCAAGGGAGCCCTGGGAGTCATGCAGTTGCTGCCGGCGACGGCCGAGCGGTTCGGCGTGGCCGACGCATACGATCCCGCCCAGAATATCGAGGGAGGAATTCGGTACCTCAAGTTCCTGCGGGATCAGTTTCCCGACAACCTTTCGCTGGTGCTGGCAGCCTACAACGCCGGTGAAAATGCCGTCCGGAAGCATGGCGGCATTCCTCCCTACCAGGAAACTCGGGACTATGTCCGCAAGATCAGGCAGCTCTATGGCCGGGACCTGTCGGACACGGCCGACGGTGGGCTCAAGCCGGATATCGTCAGCTATCGGGATTCCGCCGGCCGCCTGGTCTATTCCAACCTGGAATCAGGCTACCGCTAGCCTGAAACATCCCTGTTTCGCCCTGTATCAGCCGCCCCGTCATATGAGACGGCGGTGCGGCTAGGGAAACAGTGGATAGTGATTAGTGGATAGTGGATAGTGGATAGTTGTTTGATCGAGACGTACAGCATCCATTCAGTCTCAGCGCGATCCCCCAAGAATTGCAACCAAGTTGTCAGGAGCTTGCCTGCTCCCAAAACGCTTCACTAAACACTGACCACTGATCACTATTCACTAATCACTCTTCACTTCTCACTCTCCCACCGCTTCAACGGCCACGCGGGTCAGGTAGGGCGTGGCATGTCCCCGCCCCGCCTTGAGCGTCGCCCGGTACTGCAGCCAGCGATCGTCCTTCCGGACAGCGAACTCGCCGGCGGGTCCCGGTTTCCGCCAGGCAGCTTTTGCCAGCTCGGCCGAGGTGCCGGCCGTTCGAACTGCGACGCTCACCCTTGAACCCAGCGGAGTGTCCGCCTGGAAGGAGAGTACCAGCCTGGCCGACCTCGGGGGCACCTCGATCGGGACCGAAAGGTAGGACTCCTCCGCCCTGCGGCTGGACAGGTTTCCGATGTCGACGTTCTGCATGAAGTGGGGCCCGTGGGCCGGCAAATAGCTGCGGTTGCGGGTGTGGTAGCCTTGGGCGGACCCCCAGTAGACGAAGCTCTCGTTGCTGTGATTGTCTTCCTTGTAGGTGGTCTTGTGGTTGAAAACCAGCAGGTCCGGGTGCCCGTCTTCGTCGAAATCCGCGGCCAGCAGTCCGGAAGAGCTTTCCGCCGGTAGATCCGTCCGTCTTCCGGAAGAAAACCGGCCGCCGCCATCGTTCCAGAAGAGGTAGACGGGCAGATTGCGCCGATCCCTGGAAGCGTACTGCGAAACGGCGATGTCCAGGTCGCCGTCGCTGTCGAGGTCAGCCACGGCCATGTCGAATGCACCGGCGGTGGCGAACTCGAACCGGTGGGTCTGCGCAAAACCCTCGGGGCCACCCGGGTAGATGCGGATCCAGGAGTCGTTGCGGTCGAAGGAGTTGTAGGACCGGGTGAGCATCATGTCCAGCCAACCGTCCCCGTCCAGGTCGGCAAATTCGCTGTTGGCGACAAAGGCCGCCTCCACCCAGGCCGACCGGTCCAGTGAGAAGCCCTGCCCGTCTCCCAACAACACCCGGCTCCTGACTCCCTGCACATCGGCCACCAGCACATCCAGCCAGCCATCCCGGTTGAAGTCTACCAGCCGGCAGTTCTGGGTGGTCTTGGCAACTCCCTCGACGCGTTGGGGATCGGTGGAAAATCCCGCTGCCGAACCCCAGGCAATGGCCAGGGTATCGAAGTCGCAAGCCAGGGCATCCAGGAAGCCATCGCGATTGAGGTCGGCCACCGACCAGGACCCCACCTCCTGCGCGGAAATGTCCAGCCGACCCTCCAAGGCCGGCCCGGAGCTGCCACCTCGGTAAATGTAGCTGGCCCCCGGTTTCCCACTATAGTGGCGGCCGGAATTGGCCACCAGCAGCTCGGCGTGATCGTCGTCATCCAGATCGGCCATCAGTGTCGCCATCCCCATCACGCACGGATAGGCCGTCATGGCCGCGGGGCTGTAGCCCCGGTGGGGTCGGCCCCAGTAGACGTAGATCTCTTCACCCTTTCCCCCCTGGATGCCACTGCCCGAGTTTCCGAAGAGGAGGTCCGGCCGCCCGTCACGGTCGATGTCTCCGACGGCTACGGCCGTGGCTCCAAAGGTCTGGAGGTCGGTGCGGCTTTCCGGCCCATAGCCCCAGGATTCTCCCCAATAGACATAGGAAGCCACATCCAGATCCCCGTGGGTTCCCTGCAACTGGTTGGCAAAGGCGATATCGGGCCTGTCGTCGCCATTGAGATCGGCAACCGTCACGTCGGTGGCCTCCAGGGTTGGCAACCACAGGGCTCCATCGGTCGACCAGCCCGACTTCCCCCACAGAACGGCGGAGCGGTCGCCGCTGGCCACCACCAGGTCGGCCCGCCGATCCTGATCCAGATCGGCCATGACGGCACGCGCTCCTCCCAGGGAGACGGTCTTCTTCTCCACCAGGCTCCCCGAATCCCAGGCAAACAACCGCAAGCTTTTTTTGGAAAGAGCCAATACCACCCTGCCCAAGCCGTCGGCGCTTCCGACACGCACCGACTGCAGGTCGTCAACCGGAACCTTGACCACCGCTTCCAGATCCGGTCCTTCGGGAGAGCCCGGAAAGAACCACAGCCCCCCCCGGCCCTGCTCCGAGGTGGCGAAGATCAAGTCCAGGTGGCCGTCCCCGTTCAGATCTCCCAAGGCGCAGCCGATGGCGGATCGGGTCGGCACCACGCTCCGGTGATGGATCCCGTAGCGATCGCTCGAACCCCAGTAGATGTAAGATCCCTCGCCTGTGCTCAGAGGCTTTCGGCTGCCGGAATTGGCAAAAACGATGTCGGTGTAGCCGTCCCGATTCAGGTCGCCGACCGCCAGATCCCGGGCTCCGACCGTCGGCAGCTCCACCCGTCTCAGCGTCCGATACCCGGTAGCATCGCCCCAGTAGACCAGGCTGTCGGTCGAGACGGTGTCTCCGGCTCCCGAGGAGGCAAAGAGTATGTCTGTCCAGCCGTCCCGATCCAGATCGTGAAACTGCACCGCACCGGGACGTTCGACCGGAAACCGGACCACCCGGTCGCGGCTCTTCTCTTCCTGGAGCCACAGGTCGTAAAGCGCAATGGAGCGATGGACGGGAGAGACGGCTGAACGAAATCCCCGAGCAGTCTGCAGGTATCCCAGCGCATCCACCCCGCCCAGCATCACGTTGTGGGTATTGCTGAAGACAAACTCGTAGTAGCCGTCGTTGTTCAGATCCCAACGGTGAATGAGCTGGATGCGCCCGCCTCGGGAGACGTAGATATTTTGACCGGCATGCTCGAACTCTCCCCCGGAGAAGGCCTCGAACCCTTCGTGGACAACCCTGAAGCGGCCGCCAGCGGCAGCGGCGCCATCACCCGACTCATCCAGCGTTCCTGCCGCCCCCTGCAGTAAGAGCGCCAGCAGCACAACCAGGCTCAACAGCACCGAAGGCTTCATCATGACCGATACCTCATGCTCCCCATCGATTCGAAAAGACGATTCCCGAGCGGATTCGTTTCCCCCGGGGGACCTCGAGCGGGGATGCTCCGGAGCGGCCCGGCAAAGGCCATGGACCAGCACCCCCCAAACACGACATGGATGCACAGGATTGGGTTTCAGGAGTCTGGCATCCCATAATCGTGGGCACCATTTGAACGAATTATTAACATCGATGCACAGGATGCACAGGATTTTTTAAGGAAACGGCCAGCTTGTAATCCTGATTTTCCGCAAATGCGCGTGCGATCATGGCCGCAGCCGGCTCCTCGTGCAGTAAGCTCGCGTCCTGATTATCCTGTGCATCCTGTGGATCGATGTTAATAGTGAGCCTTTTTACTGTTCACTCGTGTCCATTCGTGGTTCGTCGTTCCCCTTCGTGACTTTCTTTGCGGCCCTTCGTTGTCCTTCTTGGCTCATTGTGGATAACTCTCTTCCTCGCCCCACAAATTTGTCGTACACCCAAATGACTGGTACGGTTATCCTGTCCGTGGTAGACAATGGGTGAAGCCGGCATTTCCGATGGCGCCGCCCGCCTCCGACGGAGAGACTCCATGGCCGAAACACTCGACATCCACCCCGCTTCTCCCGAGGAGCGGTTGCAGTGCTATGAGAACGTCTACGAGTTCTGGCCCATGGCTTCCTCGCTGGAAGAGCATCTTCGACTCCGATTGGCTTCTCCCAAACACCAGCGGGCTCACTGGTACGCCGGGTGTCTCCGCGGAAGGGTAGTGGCTTCGCTGGGCTGCTTCCCCTTGAACTTTCACATCGACGGCCGGGAGGTGGCGGGCTTTTCCATCGGATCGGTTCACACCCGACCCGAATATCGGCGGCGGGGCTTTGCAGCCGCCGTGATGGATTGGGCCGAGCGGGACCGGATGAAGCAAGGAGATCGACTCAGCTCCCTCTACTCCGACATCGATCCGGATTACTACGCCAAACAGGGCTACCTGCGCTGCCCTTCCTGGAACGCCTGGGCGGCGACCGATCCGGTTTCCCCGGGAGCCGGGGAGCACAACTGGGACCTACAGCAATTCTCAGCCTCCCGGACGCTATCCGAGCTGCAGGAAATCTACCGCGCCTATTACGGAGCTTACCCTCTGGCCGTGGCGCGCCCGCTCAACTACTGGAAATACACCTTGCTGAAGCAACCCGGGGATGAATTCTATTGGCTGAAAGACCCGGAGTCGCAGACGCAGGGATACGTGCGGGTCACCGAGATGGGTGGGGCCTGGCAAATCAGTGACTTCGCGGTCAGACGGGAACGGTCCGACTCCCTCCGCCTGCTGTTCAGTCTGGCCATCGACTTGGCTAAACGCAAGGGAAGGACCGGGGTTGGAGGCTGGCTGCCGGACGAGCCCGCCATCCGGTCCCTGTTTGACCTTCAACCCCGAACCCAATCCGTCACCATGGTCAAATCCCTGGACACCGGCTTGAAGATCGAGGAGAGGCACTTGAAGACCGCCGACCGAATCTGCAGGATCGACCACGTCTGACCCAAACCCGTTCACCCCCCCAGGTAGGGCGGACGCCGGACCATTCCAGCCCGAACCTCCACGTCCCTCTTCCAGTCCTCCAGGCCCGGCCCTTTGATGCCCTGGGCCCGGCGGCGCAGGGATGCCATCTGTTCAGGCGAATAGGGGCTGAATTTCCGGGCAATGCGCACGTCGTCCTCCAACTGGCCCAGCGTGGTGCAGCCCACCGTAGTGCAGTGGATCGGAAGGCTCAGGACGTAGTTGAGGCACTCCGCTGCGCTGAAAGACTGCAGCAGCTTGGCGTTGGCGAAATTCTTCATCCCCTGGATGCCCAGATTCTGCTCGATGGCCAGGGGCAGAACGTGATTCTCGAAGCTGAGATAGGCGGGATCGGCGATGTGCAGCGGCATCAGGATGGTGTCGAATCCTGGATAGGCCTTGAGCATGGCCACGTGGACATGCGGGTCACGGTGCCCGGTGAAGCCGATGAAGCGGCACTTCCCAGCCTTCTTGGCGGCTTCGAAAGCCTCCATGGCCCCGCCCGGGCCCAGAATTCGGTCGATCTCGTCCAGTTCCGACACCGAGTGAACCTGCCACAGATCCACGTAGTCGGTGCGGAGACGCTTCAAGGAAAGGTGCAGTTCGGCTTCGGCTTCTCGGCGAGTCCGCTTCACCGACTTGGTGGTGATGAAGACCTGCCGGCGAAATTGCGGCAGCACCTCCCCGTAGATTTCCTCCGAATGGCCGTTCCAGTAGCTGTGGGCGGTATCGAAATAGTTGATTCCCAGGTCCACGGCTCGCCGGGTCACGGCGATGGCTTCCCGGTCGCTGATCAGGGGGAAGCGTCCCCCCGCCTGCCCGACCACCGTCAGCTTCTCCCCGGTCTTGCCGAAGACCCGCTTGGGAATATCACCGGGTTTCACCTCGCCGGACCCGGCCCGGGCCGACCGCCTCCCCATCCCCGCCAGGGTCCCCCCGATCAGACCTGCCACAAAGGTTCTGCGCTTCATCGTCGACCTCCGCTTCAGCACGTCATCGAATTCGGCCCGAATGCCGTCCCGGCTATCCCGCAGAGTCACCGTACGACGCCCCAATCCAGGCGAATCACCTACCATTCTCAAGCTGCAGGCATGGGCTGGATTATAATACCGAAGCGGCCTCCAGGTCACCGCCGGGGGAGAGTTTTTGCCGCCTCCGTTCCCGGTAGTCTCTCATTCCCGAAACAGCATGGCGGATCGTTCACCCAGCCTATCCATTACCGACACCATTGGCAATACGCCCCTGGTCGAGCTCAGGCGCACAGTTCCCATCCTGGGACTTCAGGGACGCCTGCTGGCCAAGCTGGAATACTTCAACCCGGGATTCAGCAAGAAGGATCGGGTTGCGCTGGAGATGATTCGAGAGGCTCGGCGGGACGGCTCGCTTCGTCCGGGCCAGACGGTGGTGGAGCTCACCAGCGGGAACACCGGCACCGGCCTGGCCATCGTGTGCCGGGCGCTGGAACATCCCTTCGTTGCGGTCATGTCGCGTGGCAATACCCCCGAGAGAGCGCGCATGATGCGGGCCTTGGGCGCGGAGGTGGTGTTGGTGGACCAGGCGCCGGGATCTCCTCCCAACCAGGTCTCCGGAGAGGATCTGGCCCTGGTGGAACAGAGGACCGGCCAACTGGTCCGGGAGCGCCGGGCTTTTCGAGCCAACCAGTTCGATCTGATCTCCAACGCGCTGGCTCACGAACGCTTCACGGGTCCCGAACTGTGGGAGCAGTCCGGCGGCTGCGTCGACGTGTTCCTGGATTTCGTAGGATCGGGCGGAAGCTTCAGCGGTGTGACCCGCTACCTGAGAAGGCAGAATCCCACCATTCGCGCCTACATCGTGGAGCCTGCCGGAGCCGCGGTGCTGGCCGGGAAGCCGGTCGAGCGTTCCAACCACCAGCTTCAGGGTGGCGGGTACAGTCTTCCCGATCTCCCGCTGGTGGATCGGAGCCTGGTGAGCGGCTACCTTCAGGTTACCGATGAGGATGCGATGGCAGCCGCCAGGCTGCTGGCTGCAGAGGAGGGGATATTCGGCGGTTTTTCGTCAGGGGCCAATCTGGCCGCGGCCATTCAACTGCTGCAAAAGGAAGAGCAGGGGGCCACCATCGCTTTCCTGGTCTGCGACAGTGGCCTGAAATACCTGAGCACTCCCCTTCACCCCGACCTGGAGACCCGCTAGGGTCATTTACTTCTGGTACCAGTTGGCGTTGATCTCCAGGTAGTGGGACCACTCGTCGGGAAGGTCGTCTTCGGCGAAAATAGCCTCCACCGGACAGGCAGGGACGCAGGCGTTGCAGTCGATACACTCGTCCGGATCGATGTATAACTGCTCGGCACCTTCAAACTCATCCTCGTCGGACTTGGGGTGAATACAATCCACGGGACAGACATCCACACAGGCTGTATCCTTGGTTCCGATACAGGGCTCGGCAATCACGTAAGCCATGATCGATTTCCTCCTTCTTTCAGCATTGGGAGCATGAGAATCAAATCGTTGGAGGGGTAAGCCCACCCCCATTCCGTCATTGAGCGATACCGCTCACTTCTGGTACCAGTTGGCGTTGATTTCGAGGTATTCATTCCACTGATCCGGAAGGTCCTCTTCGGCGAAAATGGCTTCCACCGGACAGGCGGGAACACAGGCCCCACAGTCGATGCATTCGTCCGGATCGATATAGAGCTGCTCGGCCTCCTCGAATCCATCTTCGTCGGACTTGGGATGAATGCAATCGACCGGACAGACATCCACACAGGCAGTGTCCTTGGTTCCAATGCAGGGCTCGGTAATGATGTAGGTCATGCAAAACTCCTCTTAAGAAATGATGCCTTCAGGGACATTTCCGAAAACCCGTCGTTCGCTCCAGGCGACTGCTTACTTAGGGTATCTGCCCGGAACGGACTCTTGTCAACCAAAACTTTGGCCGACAGGCGGGAAGCGAAATTTCCTGCAGCCGGCACCACGGGCAAACGGCAGAAAAATAGTAACATGGGCCGAAATCCCAATCAATCGCAACTTGGGCCGCCGACCGGGATTTACCCTTCCCGACCGAACCGTGGCTCGACACTCCCCAGGCCTCCACTATCACTCCCCTGCCGAGGGAGAGTTGCTGAGGCCAAGTCGCAGGCCAGGGCTGATGCGGTGGGAGGCCGCCGGCCGAGATTCACCGCCCTTGGGGATGACGGGCCTCGATGATGCTCTTCATGCCGCCGCGCACATTGAATTCACCTCGAACCAGTGCTCGGACCGGCTGACAGGCCTCAACCACATCCCGCAGGATGCGATTCACGGCATTCTCGTAAAAGATGCCCAGGGAGCGGTACCCGAGGATGTATCCCTTGAACGCCTTGAGCTCCAGGCAGACCTGGTCCGGCACGTAACACAGGGTGATCGTGCCGAAATCCGGAAGGTTGGTCTTGGGGCAAATGGAAGTATATTCCGGCACCTGGATGGTAATTTCGTAGTCTCGAAACTGGTTGGGCCACACCTCCAGCTTTGGAAGCGCTGCATCGATCCCGGACTCGGCATGATCAGGGGTGTATTCAGACATCGGAGATCTCCTCCAGTAACCGGCCAACCAGGGCGGAAACCTCAGGGAGGGTGTCCGATCCCACGAACTTTCCAGCCAGCCTGCCCCGGGCATCGATGACGAAAAAGGTGGGCAGGACGGCCACATCTCCCAACGGATTCAGGTCGACCAGCGCATAGAGGTGAAAAGTGGGAAGGGAATGAGGGACGGCCACCTCGTAGTTGATCTCGGGATACCTCTCCAGAAAGGGATCGAGATCTTCCCAGCCGCCGCGGTCCACGCTCAGGCCCACCAGGTCGAAGGGTGCGTCCCTGAATCTCTCTGCCAGTGCCGCCAAGCGCGGGATGCCCTCCACGCAAGGCGGACACCAACTGGCCCAGACGTCCACCACCACCACCCGGCCGGAATAGTCCCCGATTCCCTCGACTCCGCGCCGGGTTTCAAAGCGAAACCCGTTGACCTCGGGACGGGAGGCCGGGTCTGTATAACTCCCAGCCAGCCGGCCGGCCCGGATCCGAGGCACCACCTCAAAGTGGTAGTAGGCAAAAACCGAGGCCAGCAGGATGATTCCAGCCACTCCCAGCTTCAGCGACGATCGATTCATGGCGCAAGTCCTGATTCTTTGGACAACTCCCGCCTGAGCAGGTCCAGGGCATGGGTCACCAGTCGATCCCTGCGGAGCCGGCGGCCCTTTCTCACGTTGATCCTGCGGGAGGCGAAGCCGCTCCCGACCGACCCGGCAGTTATCCAAACGAATGCCGCCCCGCTCTCGTCCAGACCCACCGGACCCACGACCAGCACCCAGGCTCCCTCTTTCGTTTCCGCCGCCTGTCTGGCCAGCATGCTGGCGAGACGTTCAGGTGACGGAGCCAGGCCCGCATCCCGCTTGGCGCCAAACAGCCGGCTCAAGGCCTGAGGGCTCCCGGCCGCATAGGCGCCAAGGAAACGGGTCGATTCTCCCTGCCCCGCCAGCAGACTGGAAGAAACCGCTCCCCCGCTGGCAATTTCGCCCAGCACCAGGGAAACACCCTTCTGCTGAAGCAGGTGCCAGATTCGATCCTCCAGCGAAGCACCGGCGTCGGAATACATGTACTCACCGATATGCTGGAGGAGCTCGCCCTGAAGACCTCTCAGACGCTCCAGTTCCTGAGGTGTGTTGCCCGGGAAGGAGAAGGTGATATCGACGCGGTTGGAGTTGAAGGAAGACCAGACTGCCAGTTCCTCCGGCAGCTTCAAATGGTCTCGAATCACCCGGTCGATGCTGGACTGGCCGATCCCCGCAAACCGCATGGTGAGAGAATGGCCCACCTTGCGCAGCCCGAAACGCTCCGAAAGATAGGGCACCAGCTCGTTCCTGACCATGGGTCGAAGCTCGCGCGGCGGCCCCGGCAGCGCCACGATCACGCGTTGGCTGTCGTCGAAAACCAGCCCTACCGCGGTTCCGTTGGGATTGGGCAGGTAGGTCCCCTTGGCGGGGGCCAGCGCCTGTCCGCGCAAAACGGGTCGCAAGATTCCCTGAGCCCCTCCGTATCTCTTCTTGAGATCGGTCAGGGCTCCGGGATGCTCCTTGAGGGCGATGGCGGTGTAGTCGGAGAGCACCTTGCGGGTGATGTCCTGACTGGTTGGACCCAGACCGCCGGTGGTCAGGATCAGGGGAGCCTTCCGGCGAGCGAAATCCAGGGCATGGTACAGGTCCGTCTGGACGTCTCCGATGCTCATCGAACCCAGGCAGCGATATCCCAGGGGACCCAGGGTCCGCGCGATGAACTGGGTGTGCTGATCGGCGTAGACACCCTGGAGCAGTTCGCTGCCGGTCACGATGATGAAGTAGTCCAGGCTCTCGCGGCTCACCTTCTCGTCCGAAGCGGCCGCGGGGACGGTCCAGGCGGAACTTCCCAAGGAAACCAGGACAAGCAGAGCGACAAACAGCCCTATCCGGCCAGCTTGCATGACTCCTCCAATCGGTGGGCTCCGGCTAGCCCGTATTTCTCAACCGGAGGGACGTGAGAACGGCGCGGAAATCATCCACTTCAATTCTCTGCCAATGCCGCTAGCAGGCGGTCCACGTCCCGGCTGCCGTTGTAGAGGTGTCCGGAAACCCGCACTCGGCCCAACTCCCCCCAAACCAGAATTTTTCGGCTGCGGAGATGATCCTGAATCGACCCGGCCTCGTCAGACAGGAAGCAAGTGTTTCCGGAACGGGCCGAGGACTCGCCGGGTGTGATGACGGTGTGTCCCAACCCTTCCAGGCCGGCCGCGATCCTTGCCGACAACTGCCGGGCGTGCTCCTGGATGCGGGCCATCCCGGTGCTCAACAGAACCTTCAGGGCATTGTTCAAGAACATCACCGACACCAGGCTGGGGTTGCCGGGCTCCATCTTTTCCGGCATGGGACGGACCGGTACATCCGAAACGACTTCCATGCGTTCCCGGGGCCAGGCCACCAGGTTGCGCCAGCCGAAGCAGGTTGCGGCCGTGTGATTCTCGGCCCTGGGGCTCAGGTAGCAGGGGGCCACCCCGTGGGTGGCCAGCATCCACTTGTAGGAACTGCTCACGCACAGGTCGGTCACGCCCGCCGGAACCTCCACCACGCCCGAGGCATGGGTGGCGTCCACGGCCAGCAGAACGCCCCGCCGGGAGACACCCTCCGCCAGGCGCTGCAAATCCAGGCACTGACCGGTGTAGAAACTGACCTGGCTCACGGCCATCACCCGGGTGCGGTCGTCGACGGCAGCCAGCAGGTCCTCTTCCCTGACCCTCCACTGGCAATGGGGAACTCTTCGTACGGCCACGCCCCCTGCTTCCAGAGACCTCCAGGCGTAGGCCACCGAGGGAAACTCCAGGCCGGTGGTCACGACATTGTCCCCGGCCCTCCAGTCGAGGCCTCGGGCCAGCCAGTTCATCCCCTCCGATGCCGAGGGCAGGAAGGCCACCCGGTCGGCAGGGACGTTCCATAACCGGGCCACTCTTTCCCGACAGGCCTCGGTCCGGTCGGCCACCTCCCCCCGGCCTTCGTACCCCAGACTCTTCAAGCGGGCGAAATCGGCGTAGACCGACTGGTGGTTCTTCATCCAGGGAGACTCCCCGCCCGTGCAGAGGTGGATCAGTCCTTCCAGGCCGACGAAGGCGTCCGGAGAAATGAGCGGTTCGATGTTCATCTGTTTTTCATTGGCTCCGAGAACAAGCGCCGCAGGGACCGCCGCCCCCCCGGCGTCAGGGAATCAGTTCCAACTGCTTCGAAGAAACTCGATCCAGTTCCCGTGCATGACCCTGGCGACATCCGCGTCGGCGTAGCCCCGCCTTCGAAGTATCTCGGGGATGCGCTGCAGGTCGGCGATGGTATCCATGTCGCAGGGAGCCTGTTCTTTCCCATAGCCCCCATCCAGGTCGGTCCCGATCCCGACGTGGTTGCAGTTGCCCGCCACCTGGCAGATGTGGTCCATGTGGTCGGCCACCGTTTCCAGCGTGATGCCGCTGTTGTCGATGGCCTGGCGGTCCCACAGCGGTGAGAGCATCCAGTCGTCCAGGGCCACCCCGATGACCCCGGAGCGTTCCACGATGGCCCGGATCTGGCTGTCTTCGAACTGGCGGTCATGGTCGCAGAGGGCCCGGCAACAGTTGTGGGTGGCCAGCACTCGGCCTCCAAAGGCGTCCAGGGCTTCCCAGAAGGCCTGGTCGGCCAGGTGGGTCAGGTCCAGCAGCATGCCGGCCGCTTCCAGGGCTTTCAACAGGGGACGCCCACGGGGCGTCAACCCCCCCGGAGCCTGGGTCCCGTGGGAATAACTGCTGACGCCGTAGTGGCAGAGGCTCACCACACGCAGGCCTTCATCCCACCATTCCGGAACCTGCTCGGGAGAGACGATGCCATCGGCTCCCTCCATGGTGAGCACGAAACCGAGGGGCGCGGACCCGGAATCCCGGCCCCAGTCCCTCAAATGGGCCTCCAACCCCTGGCGGTCCCGAATCTGGCGGAGCACCCCCTTGGACTGCATCAGGCGGTAATAGGCCAGCTCGCCGCGGCACTTGGAGTAGGCGATATCCTGGTTCCGCACGCCGGAGAAGCGTTTCCCCATCGAGGCGATCCGGCAAGCAACGGTGACGAAGAAGAGCCCGATCTCTCCCCGGCGCTGTTCCTCGTAGTTGACCATGTTGAGGCCCCGGCCCTTTTGGGCCATGCCGGCTTCCGATTCCCGGATCGCGGCAATGTTCTGCAACAGGTCCCGGTCCCATTCAAGGGCATTGTGAGCAATATCGACGTGGGAATCGACAATCAGCATAGGGTTCAATCCCTCCCTCTCTGTATCGGACCCGCGGTCAGTCCGAAGCCCGAATTCAAGACCGTTGGGCGGGTCAAGCGTAGCACTGGCGCCGCGCCAATTCCATCACTTTGTAGAACACGAGCCCTACCTGAAAACAACGAAAAAGGAGTGATCCACGAAGGGCCACCAAGCGTGACGGCTCTGCCGCATCGACACCGACCGCGGTCCGGCAAGCCGGCATGCGCCCCCTTTGAGGAGCAAGAGTGATGGGAAGCGCCCCACCCGGGAGCGCGGGCGTCCCGCCCGCGCTCCCGGTTCGGAGCCGAGCCCTACCCCCCACCGCATCAGCCTTCGCCTGCGGCTCGGCTTCTGCGACTCCCCCTCAAGGGGGGAGTGATT
>JAPPDF010000035.1 GCA_028875575.1 Acidobacteriota bacterium | reverse complement strand
CTGAGCGGCACGCAACGGGAGTGCATGCGGGCGGGACGCCCGCGCTCCCGGGGGTGTCGCCCCGATGATGCGGTGGAGGATATCCGGCGGGCGACTTCTCTGATAGCCGACGGAAGCCCTTTGGAAAACTCCCGTTTGCCCGCGACCCGGCCCCCTCACCCTACCCCGGGTCGGATCTTACGAGACTGAAACAGGATTTCAGACAATGACTACAGAACTGCCATTTCTTCCAAGAAGGTTCGGGCAGACACGATTCGCACTCCCTTATACTCCTCAAGTTCAAGCAAGTCATGATCGCCTGTTACGATCCAGGACGCGCCCACGCCGTGCGCGCACGCGATCACATGGTCATCATCAGGGTCACGACACACAGAACCAATTTCCGGCAATGCCTTTTTCCACACCGTTCCGATTGTCTTCAAGGTGTGACACCAGACTCGCACATCTGCATCCGAATACCCGTAGGCTTCTTTCAGGCGCGGATGGTGAAGTGACCGCGTTACTTCTTCAATCAATATCGGGGAAAGATAAAGGGTGTAGACGTTCTGCTCGGCAAGTTCAATGACCCGTCCAGGCACACTCTCCCGAAACAGAAAGGCACTCACCAAAACAGAGGTATCAATGACGGCGCTCTTTGGCATACTTCCGGCGTTCCTGGTTCACTACATCCAAAATCTCCGCTTCCTGAGCCGCCGATGGTTCCCGAGAGCGAACACTCACTGGCCGCAGCAAGACTCCGCCTTCCGTGAACCGGGGTTCCAAGTAGTCGCCCTCTCCCAGATTCATGACTTCGCGCAGCTTGCGGGACAGCGTAATCTGCCCGGCCCGCCGGACCCTCACAAGATCCAATCCGCCTTTCCGGGATGAGGTGTTCTTGTTTTTTTGCATATCACAATACCTTTTTCGTATTTGACGATTTTCTTATTTACTTATGCCATGAACTGGGCCATAAAGCAAACAATCCACTCCGGGCAGTCAGATCAATTGTTCTCCCTGATCTCCATTCAGCCCCGAGTTGACGGATAGCCGAGTTGCGTTTTGATGCGATACATGCTGGATTCCGGAGGATACATGGAAAGCAATGATGGAATTTTGAGAGGGCCAAAGCCGACGGCTTTGAGCCGGCGGCGTTTTCTGGGGACGGCGGGGGCCCTGGTGGGGAGCTCCTGGCTGGCCGGACTGCCGGGCTGCTCGGGGAAGCGGGAAGGGCTCGACCAGGCGCGGCGCAAGGCGGTGGAGCGTCGTCGGAGGCTGATCCTGGATGACGACGGGGACCTGGTCTACGACCCCGAGGCGGCCAAGGGAGCCGAGGCCTTTGCGGACCTGCGCGTCAAACCTATCCTCGGAACCCCGGTGGACAGCATCGCCTGGTGCATCATGTGGGGCATCGCCCAGGGTCCGGGTCAGACCCGTTACTGGGAGACCCAGCAGCAGGATCGGCCGCTCAATGAGGCCATCCACGATCCGACGCCCATCATGGTCGAGGGCATCCACCGCCAGGGCCTGGAGGTCTTCGGGTCGATCCGCATGAACGACACCCACGATGCTTTCGGGATGCCCGAGGGGAAGCTGGTCTATCCCCTGAAGGTGTCCCATCCGGAGTGGCTGCTGGGCGAGCGGAGCCAGAAAGGGAGTCCCTTCACCACCCTGGAGGCGGCCACGTGGTCCGGCCTGAATTTCGCCATACCGGAAGTTCGGGAGGATCGGCTCTGGTGGGTCCGCCACAGCGCCGAGAACTACGACCTGGACGGGATCGACCTGAACTTCTTTCGCATGCCCTGGTACTTCAAGCCCGGGGAGGTAGAAGCGGGAGCGCCTCTCATGAACGAGCTGATCCAGGGGGCTCACCGGATTGTGAGGAAGGTTTCGGAATCCCGTCAAAGGCCCCTGCTTCTGGGCGTGAGGGTTCCGGGAACCTTGGAGACCTGCAATCGCATCGGCCTGGATGTGGAGACCTGGCTCAAGCAGGGTTGGGTGGACCGGATGCTGATCGGCGGGGGATACACGGTCTTTACCAACCCGGCGCAGGAGTTGGTGAAGCTGGGACACAGCCACGACGTTCCCGTCTACCCCTGCATCAACTGCGGCCTGCAGGTGTTTGGTTCGGATGAGACCATGCGGGGTGCGGCTGCCAATATCTTCTCGGCCGGAGCCGACGGGATCTACCTCTGGAACTACCATTACCGCCAGGTGCCCATGCTGGCCTACGGCCGACCGGTTCGCGAGGCCTACGGGCTGCTGGAGGACATTCAGTCGGCCTCGAGCCTGCAGTTTCGGGACAAGCGCTTCGGAGTGGACTACATCCAGCATATCGGACCCTACGCCATCGCCAGCCACCCGGGGCAGCTTCCCCTGGAGCTGAGCCGGGGCAATCCGGGGCCGTCCGCTGCCGTGGAACTGCCGGTGGGCGACGACCTGGAAGCCGCCGGAGCCTCGGGTAGGCCCGGCTCGGTCCGCCTGGATCTGGAGGTCGAAGGCATGGCCCGGGGTGAACGCATCGCCGGACGGCTCAATGGGGGAGAGGTAGCCTTGAAAGCCGGTGAGCCCGCCGGTGGGGATGTTCCGGAAGGCCTCGAACGCCTTGGCGGCCCGGTTCAAGCGGCAATGGTCCGTCAGGGAATCAATCGGCTCGAGGTCTGGGTGGACAAGGGCGGCAGGCGCCAGGACGGGCTGAAAATCCGCGGCATCTGGCTCACGGTCAATTACCCGCCGGCTGCCTGACAGGCTAAGCCGCGCAGGTGGTGAGAAAGACAGGCTCAGGGCCGGCGATAGATCGACACGATCCCCCCGTTGGCGTCGTGGAGCCAGAAGGACTTGTCGTCGATCACTCCGGCCCGGGCCGAGAAGTAGGTGGCCGGCAGCACGTAGTTCCAGGTGTGGCCGTAGTTGTAGGTGACGGCCAGTCCCCAGCCGCAGGTGTTCTGTGCCGAAAGGGCGATGCCTCCGTCGGGCAGCCGCAGTCCGGCCGTCACCCCGGCCGCGGCCGTGGGTTGGGGCGGGCCCCAGGTTCTTCCCCGGTCGGTGCTGAGGGTCCGGGAGATGAAGGCCCTCATCACCGGGACGTAGCTGCGGTTTTCGCTGCGGAGAAAGGCCACCCAGGTGTCGTCGGAAAGGGCCATCACCTGGGTCTCGCTGTAGGCGGTGTAGCGGTTCTTGCGGTCGTAGGCGATGGTGCTCCAGTCGCCCCAGGACGCGCCTCCGTCGTGGGATCTCACCAGGGCGGAGATGTAGAGGGAGACCGACATGTCTCCCTGGTTCAGGTAGCCGTAGACGGGAGCCACCAGGGTACCGTCCGGCTCTTCAAAGGTCACGCCTCCCAGGTGCACGGCAGCAGTCAGCGGCACCGGGTCCTCAATCCTGGCCTGCTTCCAGGTCTTTCCCTGATCGTCGGAATAGGAGCCCTGCAGATGCGTCCGGTAGTGGAGTCCGTCGATCGACTTCCAGACCCAGTAGCCGCGCTCCCGCGCCATGATCCTGCCGGGTCCGTGCTGGTAAGGAACGGTGTATTGGGCGCTGAGGCGTATCCAGCGCCCCGACTTGAGCACCAGGGTCACGTCGTTGGGCGGCTGCCCGACCTTTTGGCGCCACTCCTCCTCGGGCCATCTCTCGGCCAGATACCATTGACCGTCCGGCTGGCCGTGGGCCCGTAACGGTTCGGCGGCCGGGGCCGAGGGCTCCCGCTCCCGATTCATGACAATGGTCTCGATCCGCTCCGTCTCGATGGGAAGGTTCACTTCGTGGGGCGGATCCGTGTAGCCGCTGCCCTTTTGCCGCTGTCCCAGCACCAGCATCAGGCGGTCCTCGTCCAGCGCTAGGCCGGAAGAAAACCCGTAGTGGCCGGCCTTCCAGTTCCCTTCCAGGTTGGGGACCACTGGTGGCAGGGGGATGGGGTCCCGGGCCCAGCCTCCGCCCCAACCGCTGGGTCCGTATCCGGGCAGCCAGTTGTGTTCCACGAAGGGGATCCGGTGGCGGATGGTTCGAAAGCCGTCGTCGCTGAACATGACTTCCATGCTGCCCCAGGCCGACCAGAGGGCGAAGGAGCAGGCCACCGTGCCGTCGCCCATGGGGGTCAGGCTGGCCCAGGAGCCGACGCACAGGGGCTCCGGTCGGGTCCATGTCTTGCCCTGGTCGTTGCTGTAGGACCGCACCAGCGTCTGCGGAATATCCAGGGGTAGCCCGGGACGCTTCTTCAATTGCCTTTCGGTTAGGACCGCCAGCCAGGCCCCGTCCTGCAGGGGAAGCACCGCCGGAAACTCGTAGCTGAGATCCGCCTCCGGGCCCGGAGCCGCGATCGGGATCCAATCCCCCCAGCTCTTGCCGCTATCGGTGGACTGCAGCAGTCCCGACTGCAGTCGAGTGGCCGCCAGGTCCTCCCGGCTTACGGCCCCGTGGACAGGCATCAACAGCCGCCCGCCCGCCTCGAAGGGCCTTCCATAGGGTGTGGCCCAGATGAGGGGCTGGGTCCCCAGGGGCGCACTGGTGGTCCAGGTCTCACCGTGGTCCTCTGAAGCCAGCAGCCGCAGCCGGCTGCCGCCAGCGCCGTCGTTCAGCTCGGTGAAGGGGGCGATGATGCGGCCGGACTCCAGGGTGGTGAGGGTGCCCATGGCCCGGGGTTCGCCTTGCTGACTCTGGAAGACCGTCTCCGGATAAAACCACCAGTCCCCGTCCCGTGTGCGGCGCACCAGGTGGAGTTCTCCCGAACCCTCCCGCTCCTGTTGAGCCGTCTGGTGAGTGTACAGGATCAGCAGCCGGCCCTCGGCGTTGCGGGTGATCCCGGCGTAGCGGGCGCGCCTCTCCGAGAGGTAGACGAAGCTGCGCTGGTCCCGTTTCCACTCCTCCGCACCATTGCTTCCTGCCGGCATCCGGTCGTCCGAGGACGGGGTGCAGGCGGCAAGGGTGAGGCAGAGCAGCGGGATCAGGCTGAGTTTGGCTGAGGGAGTCATTGGATTCCTCGAATAGTTGCGGCCAGGGGCAAGGCTCGCGGGTGGCCGCCCGGTCAATTCTTGCTCCCCCCGTTGCACAGGCGGCGGTAGAAGTCCATGCCCTTCCGGATGGTGGCCAGAGCCTCGTCCTTCCGATGCCGATTCTCGAAGTAGGCCTCCTCGCGGGCCCACTTCTCCAGCGGCTTGAGGAAGTCGAGCAGATAGCATCCGCTTTCGGCCTCGGCCAGTTCTCTTCCGGGATAATCGATATAGACCGGATTGGCGTGGGCGAACAGGGGATGGGTCCAGATGGAGGTTTCCTCGGGGGATCCCCCCATGCAGCGAGCCGCGATCCACAGGCCTTGGTCGGCCGGATACTCGAGACTGAGCTCCGCGCGGCGCCCCTGGTCTTGTGCCGGGACGCTGGCCGCCACCTTCCCGTTGACCACGATCTCCAGCCGTTCGAAGGGCCTCAGGGAGCGCGCCCGGGCTTGGATGCGAAGGATCTTGGGCTTGCTGAGCGTCAATGTGTCCCCGGGGCCCCGGCCGTCCACCGAAAGACTGACCATGGGTCCGTTTGTCACGAAGGAGCGGCCCTGGCGCAGTCCTTCCATCCATCCGGGGTAGGTGAGGGGGCCGTCCAGCTTGACGTAGACCCTCTGATGCCCCACCGGCTCCTCGGGCCCGATGCGGTCGGTTCCGGCGGTGGCGGGCAAGCGAAAACCGCAATTCAACAGGGCGTACCAGAGCTTCAGGGTTTGCGGCAGCCGGGTGTGGGTGAGGATGTCGGCGGTGTCGATCTCGCCGAAAACCATGTCGATGGGAAACTCGAGTTGGGCAGGACGTAGGTGGGCCCAGTTGACCAACCCTCCCTGCCGGTGGGTTTCCCGCATGGCGTCCAGCACCAGGGCGTCGGGCCAGCCGTCCTGGCCGCTACGGGGGAACCCCTTGCGGGAGGGTCTCAGGTAGGAATAGCGGTAGACGGTGGTCTCGGGAACGGCCAGTCCGCCGGTGGAGATGGGCTCCACCAGCTTCTTGAGGCTGAGGAGGCTGACGTGGCCCAGGGTCTGGTTGCGGTACTCCTGGTTGTAGTAGACCAGGTGCCGGGAATCGGATATCGGGTCCAGCTCACCCCGGAAGTGCTCCGCGGAGTAGATCTTCCCCATGTGTTCCAGGACGAGAACATGGCCGACCCGCAGGTTCTCCGCCTGCATCTCGAACAGCGCGCTGGGCGGATCCAGCATGTGGATGTGGGTGTCTCCGGAATGCCAACCCTCGCGCTCCATGTGGGCCCAGCGCTTGAGCCCAAAGGTGCGCCGCAGCGTCTGACCGGCCTCCAGCTCGAGTTCCTCGTCGATGGGCAGATATTCCATGCCTCGCCGGATGGAAATCCGGATCTTGCCGGCCGGAGCCCGCAGGCGAAATTTTCCGGAGGCGTAGCTCCAGCGGGCAGGGTCCCTCCGCGGCCGCAGAACCAGGCCGTAGTCCGCCTCGAGCGGTGCTCGGAAACGCCCTTCCTCGTCGGTCACTCGAATGCGGCCGATGGTGGGGGCGCCGCCCTCCGACTCCACCAGCCGTCCCTCCAGCAGACCCGATTCCGCCACCCGGAAAGGGAGGCGCCAGGTCGCGGTCCTTCCCTCCGACGTCACTGAAAGGCAGGCCGCGCCCTCACCGGTCTCGGGGGCATCGATTTGGGCCAGCAGATGCCGGGTGGTCGAGGGAGCCACCTCCAGGGTGTCTCCCTCCAGCCTCAGACCGGAACCGAGGAGCGAAAGCATTCTGGTCTCGGAGGTGGAGTTGTGAAGCGTGAGCAGAAGCGGTTGCGGGATTTCCCGGTGAAGATCGAGCTGGGGAAGACTCTCGAGCTCGAAGGCCTGCGCGCCCACATCGACCCGAATGCGCGGCCAGCCCAGGGATTCTTCCAGAGCGGCAAAGGCTTCCCTGGCTTCCAGGTGGCTTTTGGGCAACAGCCGTTCCCGGTCGGCTTCGGGCAGGCGGGTGGTCTCCTGGAGGATGTCGTAGGCGTTGAGGGCCTTCAGGACGGCAGCGTAGAGCTTTCCCTCGAGCTGGAAGCGATTGCCCACCCCCTGGTAGACGTTGCCGACCGCCTCGGGTCTGATCTCATCGCTGAAGATGGCGTAGAGGTCCTGGAGGGCGGCGGGGGCGCCGGCCGGATTGGGGCCGGGCGGCGCTTCCTTGCGATGGCAGAAGGCTGCCAGTCCGAGCAGCAGCAGAGCCAGCAGGAGTTGACGGTGGCGGCTCTCCATGGGCGAGTGTCCTTCGTCAGGCGCCCTTCAATTCCGGGATGCTCAAACGCCCGTCCACCAGGGTGACGTAGGGTTCCAGCCGGGCGTGCCGCTCCAGCAGCTTGATCTCCAGGTGGTTCTCGCCGGGACGGACCTCGGCGGGATCCAGCTCGAACTCGAACTCGTGGCTGTCCTTCAGGGTGATTCCGGCAAAGGCCTTGGGATCGGGTTGAATGGGCTTCCCGTTCCAGGCGAATTCCAATCGGTCCTCGGGACCGAGATCCACGATTCGCACCCAGGCCCGCGGAGATCCCTTGGGCTTGGACCGGCTGAGGTCGTCGGCGATGTCGAAGGCGACCGTGTGGCCGATGCCGTCGGTGGATAGCCCGATCATCATGGGGGTTTGGCCCGGCCACTCGGCGTGGCCGAAAGTCCCGGTCAATATGCTCCCGGTGTGAGGGCTGCCGTCCAGCAGGTATTTCTTGGGACCGTTTTTCACCAGGTCGCGATCGACCAGGTCGTGGGTGAAGCTCAGGTCGAGCGGGTTTTCCCCGGGCCGGTGATAGTGGGGCATGCGGTAGAAGTAGTTCCAGAACTGAATCCCGGTGATTCCGGAGGAGAAGGCCCGGTGGGTGGCCGCCCGCAGCGATTCCCGGCCTTCCCGAGTGGGCCGGGCGTGGGTGAAGCAGGCCAGAGCGGGAATGCCGTGCTTGGCGCCCAACTGGGACAACTCCGACCAGGGGGTGCTGAAGGGAGAAAGTCCATTGCTGACCACCACCATGTCCAGCAACCCCTCCTGGAACCAGACCGGTAGATCGATCCCGATGCGCAGGCAGAGGTCGACGGTGGCCGGGACGCGGGCGGAAAGGAAGATGGGCCGGCCTCGCTTGGCCGCCTGCTCATCGGCAACCCGGCGTATCCGGCGGATCAGCTCGGTCATCACGTGGCGCTGCACGTAGGCTTCATAGATGGGAAAGAGAAAGGGGGACCGGAAGAAGTCCAGCTCGAATCCGTCCAGATCATATTGGGTGAGGGTCTCGGCGGCCAGGTTGAAGATGAGGTCCCGGTAGGGGCCGATGGCGTAGTTGCCGGCGCTGGACTGCATGTACTCGAAGCTGGTGTCGGGATGGGAGGCGTGGCGATCGCCGATCAACCACTCGGGGTGCTCCCGCTTCCACTTGGGTGTATAGAAATAGGGCTCGGCCGGATGGTCCTTGGGGAGCCGGGAGGGCTTGTCCAGGCCGATCCGGTCGCCCCAGCGATCGTGGTGATCGTTCATGCGAAGGCGCAGGAACACGTCCAGGCCGGCCTCGTGCCCGCCGTCGCACATGAGGGTCAACGGGTCGTGTCCCGCCTCGCAAAGCCGCTGGACGGCTTGCATCATCCGCAGCGTGTTGCCGCTCTTCAGCACGGGCTGCTCTTCACCGATGATGGGGTAGAGCTTGGAGCAGTGGGTGGTGCCGCCGGCGTGGTTGATGCCGAAAGCGTACATGTTGACGGCCGAGTCCTTGAGCGCCCCGATGGAGCCTTCCACCAGGCCCTCCGGGCTGGGCGGCCAGGGCATGCGCAGCAGGGGGTCGCCGATGTCCTGCAGCACCACCCGATAGTCTTCCGGCCGTTTCCCCGTGAAGGACTTCCCGGGTCTCCTGGCCTTTTTCAGGGGAGTGGCTGGTGCGGACCCCGCGGTGGAACCTGCGACCGCGGCGTTGAGACCCAGGGCCGTGCCGGCCAGGACGCTGGTTCGCATGAAGCGCCGGCGAGAAACGTTGGGATTGGAATCTTTCTGGTCAGGCATGCATCCTCCTGGTTGAATTTATGAGTTCGCCGGCTTGCATTGAAATCGGCTTTCGTGCTTGACTCACTCTGTTTGTCGGAGCGGCCGCGGGCCGAGGCGCCGTGGGCCGGCTGACGGAACGCATTCAAGTCGGAGTTGTCGGAATCCTCGGGAACGCCAGCCTGGCGGCGGCGGGCGAGGCTGCTCCGTCCCTACTCCGATGTCCCTGAAAGTCTGTCTTGGGCCGCAAAGGACAGCCATTCTAACAGAGAATCGCCGGGGGAGAAGCCGGTTTCTACCGGCTCGATCCCGACCGGGAAAGGGTCCGAACCCGTGGGCAGACAGCCGGACGTGGTGATCATCGGTGGGGGCGCCATCGGGTGCAGCGCCGCCTACTACTTGAGGTCGGAAGGCCTCCAGGTGGCTCTGGTGGACAAGGGGCCGGTAGCTCGGGAAGCCTCCTGGGCGTCGGCCGGCATCATCGGTCCCTCCAGTCATCTACAGGGGGACCCCTGGTTCCGTCAGGCGACGCTCCTCTCCCGGCAGCTATACGACCACCTCGACACGGCGCTGTTCGATGAAACGGGCCGCAGGATGGGCTACGGCGGCCGGGGGAGCATGACACTGGCGCTAAGCCCGGGGGAAGCCGCCGAGGCGGCGGCCGACGCCAAGCGGGAGGCCGCGGCCGGTGTCTCGGTGGAGGTTCTGACCTCGGTGGAGGCACGGCGCCGGGAACCGGCGCTCCCGGAGAACCTGGAGGCGGCGATCCTGCACCCCGAGGGCCGGTTCCTGGACGCCCGCAACTACACGGCCACCATCGCCAGGGCGGCAGGGCTGAAGGGCGTAGAGATGCGGCCGGGCTGGCCGGTGACGGCGCTGACCCGGGATGGGGCCAGGGTGACGGGGGTGCGTTCCGGCCATGAGCGGCTGGGAGCCGGCTGGGTGATCAATGCCGCCGGCGCCTGGGCGGGCATGTTGGATTCGAGACTTGCAGCTCCAATCACTCCAGATCATGGACAGATCATGTCGCTGGAGGGGCCCGCGCCCGGCCTGCGTCATACGCTCCACCGCTGGGGCCGCTACGGCTACATCACCCCCAGGCCGGACGGTCGGGTGGTCGTGGGCGCCACTCATGAGGAGATCGGGTTCCGCAGGCAAATCACGCCGGAGGGTCTGGACTATCTGGCAGGGGTGGTCAGCACGGTTCTTCCGGGGCTCATGGACCGGGCCATGCTGGATATCTGGACCGGACTGAGACCGGCCAGTCCCGACGCCTTGCCCGTTATCGGTCCGGACCCCCGAGCTAGCGCCGGATTCCTATGGGCCGCCGGCCATTCCAGCTCCGGCATCATGCAGGCGCCGGCCACCGCGAAAGTGCTGGTGGACCTGGTCCTGGGCCGCAAGCCCCGCATTCCCCTGGACAAGGTGGGTGTTGAACGGTTTCTGGACTGAAGCCGGAGAACTGCGGGCCGGGAGAAGACCATATAAACTATATTTATAGTAGGATGGTGTGGCCCGGCCGCGGGTCGAGCAGCGTACCGGGGAGACTTTAATACTATTATTATAGTATATTGTTTTATGGAACCGTCTTTGCGCCCAAGCATCCAAAGGGTATCTACTATTATAATAGTATATTAGGGTGGGCGTTTCTTCTGCCCCTGAACGGATCGTCCTGCTCAAGGAGGAAGCTGCATGGCCAAATACAGGATTGCCTGGCTGCCGGGAGACGGCGTGGGCGGGGAGGTCCTGCGGGCCGCCAGAATCGTGCTGGATCGGCTGGAGCTGGATGCGGAGTATCTCCCGGGCGACATTGGCTGGGATTTCTGGTGTCAGGAAGGCGACCCACTCCCCGCCCGCACCATGGAACTGCTGAAACAGGTGGATGCAGCCCTGTTCGGGGCCATTACCTCCAAGCCGGCCCGAGAAGCCGGGCAGGAGCTGGCGCCGGAACTTCGGGACCAAGGGCTGGTCTATCGCTCTCCCATCGTTCGCATGCGGCAGCTCTTCGATCTTTACGTCTGCTTGCGGCCCTGTCGTGCTTTTGCCGGAAACCCCATCAACACCCGAGAGGGGATCGATCTGGTCATCTTCCGTGAGAATACCGAGGACCTCTATGCCGGGGTGGAATTTCACCCGGTTCCCCAGAGCCTCTCCCGTCTGCTGGACGAGATCTCGCCCGCCTTTGTTCCCTTCAAGGGGCTGGCTTCGGACCAGTTCGCCATTTCCTGCAAGATCAATTCCCGCAATGGCTCGGAGCGCATCATCCGTGCCGCATTCCAGTTTGCCCGAGACCATGGGCGCAAGCGGGTGACGGTGGTGCACAAGGCCAACGTGGTGCGGGCCACCGACGGGCTCTTTCTGGAGGCGGCCCGGAGAATCGCGGCGGAATACCCCGACATCCCCTGGGACCACGCCAACGTGGACGCCATGGCCATGTGGCTGCTCAAGAACCCTCTCAACTACGACGTCCTGGTCGCGCCCAACCTGTTCGGGGATATCGTCTCCGACCTGTGCGCCCAGATGGTGGGAGGACTGGGATTTGCCTGCTCCGGCAACATCGGGGACCGGCTGGCCGTCTTCGAGCCGACCCACGGCTCGGCTCCCAAGTACGTGGGACAGTCCAAGGTCAATCCCATCGCCACCATACTGGCGGCCAAAATGATGCTGGACTACCTGTCCGAGGACCGCAAGAGCCAACGGCTGGAGGAGGCGGTGGCAGAGGTCATCCGGGAAGGACGGGTTCGGACCTACGACATGGGAGGCGCCAGCACCACCTTTCAGATGGCCGAGGCCATTGCCGGCAAATTGTAGCCTCCGCGGGGCTGCCTCAATCGCCGCGGCCTCTTGCCCTGAAGGTCACCCCGGCATCGGCCCTATGGATATCCCTCAACCCCTTTTTGAGGCCTTGCGACGACTCAACCCTCTGACTCGTTTCTCCAACTCCCGGGTCAGATCCTGGGGAGAATCCGAAGGCGAGGGCCGCAGCGGTGGACCGAAGGTGACGGAAACCTGACCGGGCCGGGTGAAGGGCCAGTGAATCCCTGCGAACCTCCTCTGCTTCAGCTCATACAATCCTTCGATCCTGGCGGGGACGACCGGAGCGCCAAGACCGGCCGCCAGCAGTCCTATTCCGAACTGGAAGGGCTGCATTTCGCCATCCTTGGTGCGCGCTCCCTCCGGAAAGACCAGGACGCTGTAGCCGCGATCCATGGCCTCCCCGGCGTAATCGAAGCTGCGGCGGAACCCGGTTTGCCTGGGCAGTGAAAAGGCGTTGAACCCGCCGGCCGTGGCGCCGTAGGCCAGGTAGTCGGTGAAGCGGGCAAGCCCGCGCCCCGGCGGAGGGTATCGAAAGTCCCGCAGCCTTTCGCCGATCATGGCGATGGCCAGCCGGTTCCGGTGGCGCCGGGGCAGACGGGCCAGGATGAGCGCCGGATCGAAAAAGGTCACATGGTTGGCAATCACCAGCACCGGTTCCCGAAGTCCGTGCCAGTGTCTTCGTCCACTCACCCGGGTCCAGCAGAGCAAATGGGTGAGCGGCCAGATAAGACAGTGCTGGAAAATATATCGGATCCAGGTAGCGGGCCGCCTCAAGGACCAGTAGGGGTAGGGATAAGGCCGCCAGGATCGGCCGGAATTTTCCCGGTCCGGCCGTGCGGGATCCGGGTCTGGGCGTGCTTCCGATGGAGCCTGCGAGTCGCCTGCGGTCTCAGGACCTGGCGGAGCCGCCTCGGTTCGGGCGTCCTCGGACAGACCCTCCGGACGCCCGATCAGCCTTTCCAGGTCACCCAGCGTCAGAGCCTCGCTGACTTTGGATTCGTCCAGATCCATCCGAAGGCGATCTTCCAATTGGGTGACGAGCGCGACTCGGGCCAGGGAATCCAGCTTGAGATCGGAGGTCAGGTTGGCTTGGCGGTCCCGCCGCTGCGGCGAGGTACCGGTAATGCCCTCAATGAGCGTCAGGATCTCACCCAGCAGGCTATCCTGGTCGTCGCCACCATGGCCCGGCACGTCTCTTCCCTGGCGGCTCGCAAACCGGACCAGGTCCCGCTTGCGAACTTTCTGAGTGGCCGTCCGCGGAAAATCGCGCTCGGGCCACACCACCCAGTGACGGACCTGCTGGTAGGAGCTGAGGCCCTGATTGGCCCGTTGCACCGCCGCTGAAGGGTCCACCTCCGGGCTTCTCATGATCAGCACGGCCACCGGTTCGGGACCCTGCACCCCCTCCACTCCAACCACGGCGCTGCTGCCGATCTCGGGCTGCTGATTGAGAACAGCTTCGATATCCCCGGGGTAGACGTTCAAGCCTGCCGAGGTGACGATGACTTCCTTGCGCCTGCCTCGAAAATAGAGGTTGCCCCTGACATCCCGTTCGCCCAGGTCCCCGGTTCTCAGCCAACCGTCCTCGTCGGTCAGGGGAGCCTCCTCCGCCCCCCAATAGCCGGGTGAGATGTTGCGGCCCCGCACCAGGATTTCGCCTCGTTCGTCCAGCTTGATCTCCTGGCCGGGCATGGGTTTGCCGATCGAGCCCCGGCCGGGTCGAAGGGGGTGGGCCAGGCTGATGATGGCCGCCGTTTCGGTCATTCCGTAGCCCTGAATGACGGCATAGCCCATCCTCTTCCAGAAATCTTCGGTGCCGGAGTCGAGCGTCGCCCCTCCCGAAAGGAAGGCCCAGAACTTCCAGCCGAAGCGGCGGCGGACGTGGCGAAAGGTCCACCAGCGACGCAGCCAGTGCTGTCCGGCGCTGCGTTCGAACAACTCGGCCAGAGGAGGACGGCGATTGCGGGCGGCCTCGTCCCGCTCGATCTTGTCCCTCAGCAGCTCCAGGATGCGGGGAACGGTGGCCAGCATCGAGATCCGTTCCCGCCGAATGGCCGAGATAATCTCCGAGGGGTTGAGGGTATTGAGAAAGAGGGCCTGGCCACCAAGCAGAGGCGGCACGAAAATGCCCATCATCTGGCCGAATACGTGGCTGAGGGGCAGCAGGCTCAGGAAGCGGATGGGATGAACCGGAGCCGCCCACTTGGCATATTTCCGGATCTCGGTTTCGAGGGGAGTCAGATTGGACAGCAGGTTCCGGTGGGTAAGGCGGATCCCCTTGGGCGCCGCCGTGGTCCCCGAGGTAAACACGATCTGGGCCAGATGATCGCCAGTGACCTTGCCGGCGTAACTCCAATCCGGCGTGGCTGGCTGCGCAGCGGCACTAAGGCAGAACCCTGCGACTGAATCCCCCGGTGACTGCAGGCCTTCGAGCGAGGCGCCGGGGCTTCCTCCCAGAACCAGCCTGGGCCGGGTCTGGCGCTCGATGCCGGCCACGAACTCGGGGGAACTCTGAACATCCAGGGGAACCACGACAACCCCCCGCATCAGGCACCCCATGAAGGTGGCCACCCATGCGGGCGAGTTGTCTTCCCACAATACCAGCCGGTCTCCCTTGACAAGGCCCCTGGCCCCCAACTCCCGGGCCACCTGGAAGGCAGTCTGGGCCAGCCTGCGGTAGGACCAGTAGTCGGTCCGCAGCCCGGAACGGCCCATCAGCGCCGTGTCCTCGCCGCGGTCCAGAAACTCGGGCAGATAGCTCAGCAGGGTTTCACGCATGAGTTCATCCGGTATCCGGCAGGCAACACCGCGGGACCAACGACACTTGGGGCCTAGGGTCTCACGCAAGGATCTCCGACAGTTCAGCCAGGCTCTCGATGACGCCGTCCGGTTGCGGATCGAGATTGTTCTCGTCTTCGGCCTGATACTTGCCGGTTCGGACAAGGATGGTGCGCAGGCCCACCGTCTGTGCGCCGCCAATGTCGGATTCCCAGTCGTCCCCCACCATGGCCGCCTGATGAGGGGGCAGTCCGAGGTGGGAGAGCGCCAGGCGGAAGAATTCCCGCGAGGGTTTGCCGATCACCCGGGCGTTGCGGCCGGTGGCAAACTCCAGGGCGGCTACGAAGGGTCCCATGTCCAGCGTCAGCTTGCCCCGGGTCAGCCAGTAACGGTTCTTCTGCATGGCGATCAGCTCGGCGCCATCCATCAGCTTGCGGAAGACGCGGTTGAGCAGCTCGAAGGTAAACCCTTCCATCAGATCGCCCAGGACCACGACGTCGGGTCGGTCCTCGTCCAGTCTCAGGCCCTGGAACTCCTGGATGGAGTCGCCCCGGGTGACCACCCAGCAGCGGGCCTGCGGATGGCGCCGCAGCATCAGGCTGGCTGCCACCGGAGCCGTGAATATCTCCGAGGCATCCGACTCGATGCCCAGGGCATGGAGCTTGTCCCGGATGGTTTCCCGCCGCTTGTTGGTGGTATTGGTCACGAAGCGGAGCCGGTAGCCGCGCTCCCTGAGGTCGGCGATGGCTTGGGCGGCGCCGGGAATCAGGCGGTTGTCCTGATAGACGGTGCCGTCCAGATCCAGCATCAAGCCGTGCAATCCGGTGAGTGTCGCTTTCATCGTTCCTGCCCGTGAAATCTTCCGTGGGCACCGTGCCGTGGCAAATGAACGCGGCTTTGCCTTCGCTCCCGCTCGGCGATTAAGAGGCAATTCGCCCTATTATAGCGGTTCCTTGCCGGCCCATAGGGCGGCAGGTCGGCCATGAGCCTGGCCAGTCGCCGGCCATTCCCCTTCCCGGTTGAGCAAAACGCTTGTCCTACGCCACTTCTCCCGAGGCGGACAATTCACGTGCTACTTGCACCGGTCACTTCACAGGCTACCGACAAGGCCCTCGGCGCGGTTTGACACCCCCCAACCGCTGTGCTACTTTGCGGCCATGCCAGCCAGCCGTCAATTCCTGGTGATTTCAGCCCTGCTGTTGTTAGGGGCCGCGGTGGGTTGCGGGGACTCGAGCGGTCCGTCCGCCGACCCGGAAAGGACGGCTCGGGAGGAGGCCTACAGGGACCAGGTGACCCTCTCCGGTCTGGGGCTGGCCAAGGGGGAAAACTTCCTGGGGGACGAGATCTTTTACGTGGAGGGATCGCTGACCAATGATGGGGAGGGGACCGTTCGGAGAGTGGAGTTGACCTTCCTCTTCAAGGATACCCTCGACCAGGTGGTCTTGAGGGAAGCGCGCACCGCCCTGGAGTATCGGGGAAAGCGCGGGGTCGCACCGCAACAGGTTGCCGAGTTTCAGGTGGCCTTCGAAAACCTGCCCCGGGACTGGAACTACGTGGTTCCGGAGGTGCAGGTCAGCGGGATCGGCCTCCAGTAGACTGTTGGCTCAACCGCCGCAGGCCTACGGACTACCAGCCCTGTCTCAGGCGGTCGGCCAGGTAGGACGGCAGACCGGCCTCTCTCATCTTTTTCTGGGTGCGCCCGACCGGATACTCCACCCTCAGGTAGGAAACCAGCGCCTTCGCCTGATCATAGACCGCAAAGGCCGCCCGCCGGTCATCGTCCCTGGGCTGACCCACCGACCCGGGGTTGATCAGGTACCGGTTCTCCGAATCGAGCACCAGCCGGCTCTCAGCAGCTCCCTTTCGAAGTCCGGGATCCAACGGCCCCGCCCGGCGTTCCTTGAACCAGGCGAATCCACCCTGAACGTGGGTGTGCCCGAAGAAGGTCAACCGGTGGGCCGCCAGGCTCAGGCTCTGCAGGGCGTCCTCGAGATTCAACAGGTACTGATCCTCGTCCAGCAAGGACCCGTGAGCCACCGTGAATCCGTCTCCCTTTACCGGTCCGCGGGTCATCGCCTGCAAATAGCGCCGATTCTCTTCCGATAGTTGAGCCTGGGTCCAGAGGGCCGCGCTTCTGGCCAGGGGGTTGAACAAGGAGAGATCGGTCAATCCCACCGCGGCCTTGTCGTGATTGCCTCGAACCATCAACGCCGGATCCAGTTGCCGCACCGCCTCGATCACCTCGTTGGGATCGGGGCCGTAGCCCACCAGGTCGCCGCAGCAAATCACCTGGTCAAACCGCCCCCGGGCCCTCTCCAGGACCGCCTCGAGCGCCTCCAGGTTGGCGTGGATGTCTGTCAGGATCAGAAATCGCAAGTAACCAGTAGAAACGGCTGGGCCTGCTCAGCCGGACGGCATCATCATTCGACGACCACACCGGCCTGGCGCAGAGCCATCCTGAGTTGCTGCTCGGACTGGAAGCAGGTGGCCACAATCCCGGCCTGACGGGCGGCCTCGACGTTCTCCGGACGGTCGTCGGCAAAGAAGATCTCCTCGGGGGGGACTCCGGCTCGATCGATGGCGATCCGATAGATGGCGGGCTCCGGTTTCAGACAGCCGAGCTCATAGGACAGGAGACGATCCTCTATGTGGCGGACCAGGGGATAGTTATTCCAAATGAACTCGAAGTGGACTTCGTTGACGTTGGAGAGCATCAGGAGCCGGTAGTGGCGCTTCAGGCTGAGCAGAAAGGACTCCGGAAGCAGCGGCTCGGGCAGGAACAGGGAAGTCCAGAGCTGTTCGAACTCCTCGGTTGAGACATCCAGCCGCAGGCGGGCGCACATGGTCCGGTAGAAGTCGGATCGGGAATAATGGCCGCGGTCGAAGAGCAACAGGGGTTCCCTGTCGGCAAGGACCTGCATGATTTCGGGCAATGACAGTGCGGAGCGTGTGCCGAGCGCGTTCAGCGGAATGGTTGGATCGTAGTCAATGATGACTTTGCCCAGATCCAGGCAGATCACCTTAATCATGGCGGAGATGAATTTGATCAGTTGCCCGCAGGGTCACCGGGCGTCACCCACGGCCTGCATCAATCCTCGCATGTATCCGACGGCAAACAGGCGGCCCAGCGTGGTGTAGCCGGCCTCGCCCTCTTCTTCGCCCGACAGTTGGGGAACGTGGTCTGGTCGCATGGGCCCGTCGAAGCGGATGTCGCGGTAGGCCCGCATGGCTTCCACCATGTCGGTCTGCCCCTCGTCATGAAAGGTCTCCACGAACCGGCTGCTTGTCCCTCGGATGTCCCTGAAATGGACGTACTTGATGTGAGGTCCCAGGCGCCGGATGGTGGAGGGGATATCCACTCCCATTTCGGCGAAGGTCCCCTGGCAGAAGCAGATGCCGTGGGCCGGACTTGAGCTCAGGCCGATCAGGCGTTCGAAACTATCGACGCTGTTCATGATGCGGGGATAGCCCTGGAAGTTGGGAATGGGGGGATCGTCCGGATGCATGGCCAGCGTGACCCCGCACTCCTCGGCCACGGGCAGGATTCTCTCCAGAAAGAAGTCCAGGTTCTCCCAGAGGCGGTCGGCCGATGGCAGGTCCGCCGTCGAGGAAGAGGCCTGCGGCAGGTCGCTCAGGTCGAAGCCGGTGACCAGGGCTCCTCCGCGCCCCTTTTCATCGATCGAAGTCCTGGCCCAGTCGCCGCCGGCAATGAAGTTGTAGCAGAGCAGGCCGATGCCGGCTCGCCCCATGATGTGGATCAGTGTCTTGATCTGCTCGATTTCGGCATCGCGCCGGGGCCCCCCGAGCTTGATGTCCTCGATGGGCAGGTAGCCCTCGACGACCGAGACCCGCAGGCCGAAGGCCTCGATGCTGGCCTTCCGGTCGACCAAATCGGAAAATTCCAGTCCCGGGTACCGGATGACCACGTCGGAGACCCCCACCTGGCTTGCCAGTCGGAGGTGGTGATCGGAAATGGGGGTCAGCACGATGCCAATGCGCATGGAATTCCTCGGAGGATGTCGACCAGGGTGGGTCTACGGACTCGAACCGCGGTCGCGGCTGTTGGGCAGCCCTATTGTAACCTGTATCACCTCGAAACGAACCCGTTCCCCCGGATCAGGAAGCGCCATGGCTTGGACAGCCATGGCTCGGGAGTCTGGCCCAGTCCGATGCGGGGGGTGGCCACAACGGAGGACGGCGGCACCGCCTCCCCTCGGACCAGGGTGAGAGATGAGCCAGGCTGGCAGCAATCCATCCCGTTCTCCTCCCGGGCGATTCCCAGGGCCTGGGTCAGCTTGGCCGGACCGCTGGCAAGTTGGGCCAGGGGCTTGCCGCCGCGGAGTTCCTGCATGCGCTCAATCCCCTCCAGGGGCTCGAATGCCCGAATGAGCACCGCCGCCGGAAACCCGTCCGCCTCGGTGACCAGGTTCAGCATCCAGTGCATGCCGTAGGTGAAGTAGACATAGGCGAATCCCGGGGGGCCGTACATGATCTCGGTTCGCGGGGTTCGGCCCGCTTTGGCGTGACAGGCCAGATCCCTCTCGCCGATGTAGGCTTCGGTTTCGACAATGGCCCCCACCAGCGGGGTGCCGCCCAACTCGCGGACAAGACGGCAGCCCAGCAACTCACGGGCGACGGTTCGGGTGGGGCGGTCGAAAAAGGATCGGCGGAGGAAATCGTGTTGGCAGGGAGGAGCCAAGGGTCGTTTACCGGTCGGGCCTACTCCACCCAGTCGGCGATGAAGACGTTGGTCTCGCCCCGAACTTTTCCGTGGCGGTTGGAGGCGAAGACCAGTTGTTTTCCATCCGGCGAGAACATGGGGAACCCGTCAAAAGTCTCGTCGAACGTGACCTGTTCCAGGTTGGTCCCATCGATGTCGATCAGGTAGAGGTCGAAGTTGCGGCCCCTGGGGTCGCCCAGGTTGGAGGCAAAGATGATCCGCCGTCCGTCCGGATGGAAGAAGGGACAGAAATTGGCGGCGCCGTTGCGGGTCACCTGAACCCGGCCGCTGCCGTCGGCATTCATCACGAAGATGTCGAGCTGATTCGGCTCGATCAGGTTTCGGCTCAGCAGGCCGGTGTACTTGGCCTTGGCGGTCTCATCGGTGGGGTGGGAGGCGCGGTAGACGATCTTCCGGCCGTCGGGGGAGTAGAAACCGCCCCCGTCGTAACCGAGGGTGTCGGTGAGCCTTTGAACCCCCGACCCGTCGATGTTCATGGAGTAAAGATCCAGGTCGCCGTCCCTCATGGAGGTGAACACGATCTTTTCCCCGTCGGGAGATACAGTGGCTTCGGCGTCGTAACCCGGAGTGTCGGTCAAGCGGGTCAGGCCCTGGTTGAAATCCGAAAGAAATATGTCGTAGTCGGGGTAGACGGCCCACACGTATCCCCGGGAAAAGTCGGGTCGAGGCGGGCAATTTTCACTGCCCAGGTGGGTCGAGGCGTAGACGAACTGCTGGCCGTCCTTGAGGAAATAGGCGCAGGTGGTGCGGCCCTTGCCGCTGCTGACCCGGGTGATGCCGCTGCCGTCGGTGCCCATCACGAAGATCTGGTCGCACTGGCCACCGTCCCGGGTCGCTTGAAATATCAGGCGTTTACTGTCGAAGGAGAAGTAGGCTTCGGCATTCTCTCCTCCAAAGGTCAGTTGACGCAGGTTGCGTAGGCGGCGTTCCGGGTTTTCGGGCTCGTCCGGCGCCTGGCAGGCGGCCAAAGCCGGCAGCAAGCACAGGGGCGCCATTCGTGCAGCCCAGGGGAATTTCATGTTTCCTCGTCCTTTCGCGGTGGAACGGCCTGGGTCACTCCTCTTCCCAAGCAGCCTCAATGCTATTGTAGGTAACCTCCACCAGCGTTTTCAATTGGGGCCGGGTGATCGAAAGCGGGGGCATCAGCACAACGGTGTCGCCGAGGGGTCTCAGGAGGACGCCTCGCTGCCGGGCCTGCAAGACCACCCGATGGCCCATGCGGTGTCCCACCGGAAAGGGCTTCCTGCTGCCGCGGTCCCGGACCAGCTCGATTCCCACCATGAACCCCAGTTGCCGGACGTCCCCGACGCAGGGCAGCTCCCACATGCGCCGCAGTGCCCTGGTCAGATAGCCGATCTTTCTCTGTAACTTCTGCAAGGTCTTCTCCTTGCTGAAGACCTCCAGGTTGGCCAAGGCCGCCGCGCAGGCCAGCGGATTCCCCGTGTAGGTATGTCCGTGAAAGAAGGACTTGAACTCCTCGTACTCCCCCAGAAAGGACTCGAAGATGTTCTCGCTGGTCAAGGTGGCTGCCAACGGTAGCGTTCCGCCGGTGATTCCCTTGGCCAGTGCCACAAAATCCGGCTGGATGCCCTCGTGTTCCAGGGCCAGGAATCTGCCCGTTCTACCGAATCCGGTAGCCACTTCATCCAGGATCAGGTGCACTCCGAAGCGACGCGTCAGTTCGGCCAGCCCTCTCATGAAGCCTTCCGGCATGGGCACCATTCCGCCCGCCCCCTGAATCATGGGCTCCACCACCAGGCCGCAGATCTCGCGATGGCGGTTCCGCAGCACCTGCTCGACCTCGCTGAGATGATCGCTCTCACGGTGCGGCGGCGGTTTTCCCGGGGGGTAGCGGTGGCAATAGGGGTAAGCCACCTTGATGGTGGGGAACAGCAGGGGGCGAAAAATCTCGTGGAAGAGCCGGACGCCGCCCACGCTCACCGATCCCAGGGTGTCCCCGTGGTAGGCATTTGAGAAGGCCACGAACTTCTTCTTGGAATCCCATTGCCGGCCCTGGTTTCTCCAGTACTGGAAAGACATCTTGAGGGCGATCTCCACGGCCGTGGCCCCGTCGTCGGAAAAGAAGACCCGGGTCAGGTTCGGGGGCGTGAGCTCGACCAGCTTCCGAGCCAGTTGCACCGCGGGAACGTTGGTCAGTCCCAGCAGGGTGCTGTGGTCCAGGCGATCCAGTTGGCGGCGGATGGCCCGCACGATGTGTGGGTGGGAGTGGCCGTGGATGTTGGCCCAAAGCGAAGAGACTCCGTCCAGATACTTCCGTCCCCGGGTGTCGTACAAGTAGACTCCCCGGCCCCGCTCGATCACGAGTTGAGGGGACTCCATCCACTCCTTCATTTGAGTGAAGGGGTGCCAAAGGGTCTGCTTGTCCAGCTTTTCGAGATCCGTTTCAGTCCGATCCATGGGTGGCGAGTCGGTCATGGGATGAAGATGCGGGTCACCCGAGAGAGGGGGATTACTTCCGTAGCCTTTGCCGGTTTCACTTGGCAGCGGAGGCTGCCGGGTGCTCCCGGGGCGTCACCAGGTGCCGTCCCCGAAAATTCTATACCCGGCGCGATTCCCCTGGGGCCGGCCGGGTCACGACCCGGGAGGATGCAGACTGCCGGCATAGACCAGCGTGTCGTATTGGAAGGCGATCCTTCCTTCGACCTGCCACTCCTCGAATATCCGGTCCAGCGCCCGCATCAGGGGCCGGTGACCGGGATGTCCGGGTAACGGCACAAAGGAGCAGGAAAGCGTGCGGCCGATGAGACCCTCCCGGTCGAAAACCTGAGAGTTAGCCAGAATTTTCCGGTGAAACGCTTGCGAGCCGAAGAAAGACTGCAGTTGGGTCTGGCCGATGTTCTGGTGGCGAACCCGGGCGTAGTCGGTGCCGTGGCGCAGCAGCAACTCTTCGTAGGCCCTCAGGAACCCCGTGCTCTCGGTCCTTCGCTGGTTCCAGACCAGCACAGTAAAGGCAGGGGGGTTGGAGATGCGCCGGAACTCCTCTCGGGCTCGCTCGATCCGGAACCAGTGAAAGGCCTGGCCGGCGACGATGAGATCCACCGACCGGCTCGCGAGGGTGGTGGCTTCAGCGCGCCCATCGATGCTCCGGAAGCGGAGGTAGCGCTCCAGGTGGGCCTCGGCTGTCTGCCGCATCTCTGGATTGGGCTCGACACCCAAGACCGGGTAGCCGTGCCGCAGGAAGAGCTCAGCCAAAAGCCCTGTTCCGGAACCGATGTCGGCGATGCGGTGGGCAGATTTCAGGGCGGACAGTTCCCTGAGCCATTCGACCAGACCCTCGGGGTATCCCGGGCGATACTTTCGATAGTATTCGACCCGCCCCAGAAAGCGTTCCGGAGCTTTGGCGAGGGAAGACAATGGGGGACTCTTTCAGGTCGTTGGGCTTGAGACCGGCCACCGGGGAGGAGATCAGACGGAACCCGCGGTGCCGGGCGGCTCAAACGGGTTGCAACAGGAGTAATTCAAATCAGTCCGGCAACGCCGCCTCGCGGGCCTTACAGATGCTGCTAAATCTCTTGGCTTTAAACTGGTTCCACAAGCTGCGGCCGCCTGAGTTGCGGCGTTTGTTTCAGGTAAGTCATGGGAGCCTGCGCGGATGAAACATGCCCAAGTGGAATAGCCGCCGACCAGGAGGCTCGCGCTGGGCCGGCAGCCTCCTACAGTCGAGACTCCCGGCGAATTTCCCTGACTCGTATGTTGCGGAACTCGACCTTGGTCCCGTGCCCCAGGAAGCCGATATGTCCGCTGCTCCGGGCCACTCCGGGGTGTTTCTCCAGGACCTCGGGGTCGGTCACCGAATCCAGGTCGAAGTCGACGATGACGGTGCCGTTGAGCGTCACCTTGATCTGGCGGCCCACAGCGCGGATCTCCTCCTGGTTCCACTCTCCGGTCGGTTTCAGAAAACCCCGCTTGGCCGGAGCCAGGTCATAGACCGATCCGTGATACTGGGTCGGGCGGAGCTTGTCCTTGTAACGGGGTGAGTGGTTGTCGAGGACCTGGATTTCCAATCCCTGATAGGCGGCATCCCCAACCAATGGGGACCGGATTCCGACGCCGTTGTTGGAGCCTTCCTGCAGGCGAAACTCGAAGCGCAGCACAAAGTCCGCAAACTCCCGCTCGGTGAAGAGGTTGCCCCCACCCTCGGCGGGACAGATCAACACCCCGTCCTCCACCAGGTAGCCCTCACCCACCTTCGCTACCGACTGCCAACCCTGAAGAGACTTGCCGTCAAACAACGGCATGAAGCCGGGCTCCGGAGCCGATGAACGACCGCAGGCGAGCCAGCTGACCATCAGGAGGACAAGGACCGTACGTTTCATGGTGGATTTTCGCCGGATGCTTCAGGGAAGAAGGTCGGCCTCCTCGGGAATCTGGTGGTCCATCTCGACCGCCGGCTCATCCACGTCGGGGCATCCCACCACCTTGGCCGGAACCCCGGTGACGGTGCAGTGGGGTGGAACATCGGTCAGGACCACGCTGCCGGCTCCGACTTTGGCGCCCTCACCCACGTGGACGTTCCCCAGGATCTTGGCGCCGGCCCCGATCAACACTCCACGATGGACCTTGGGGTGGCGGTCTCCGCTCTCCTTGCCCGTTCCGCCCAGCGTTACCGCGTGCAGCATGGAGACCATGTCTTCGACCACGGCCGTCTCGCCGATGACCACGCCCGTGCCATGATCGATGAAGACCCCCTTGCCGATGCGGGCGGCCGGATGAATGTCGACCCCGAAGACTTCCGAAATCCGGTTCTGGAGCAGCAGCGCCAGCTGATGGCGCTCCTGCGTCCACAGCCAGTGGGCCACGCGGTAGGACTGGAGTGCATGGAACCCCTTGTAGTAGAGCAGAGGCTCGGCATAGCTGTTGCAGGCGGGGTCTCTGTCGCGGAAGGCCTTCAGATCCTCCCGAACCGCGGCTCGAATGGAAGCGCTGTCGGCCAGCGCCTCGTCGATGACGTCGCGAATCATCATGGGAGACAGGCTGGGACTGGTCAGCTTGGCGGCAAGATGAAAGCTGAGCGTGTCCTCCAGGCTCTGGTGGTTGAGCACAGTGGAATGCAGAAAGCTGGCCAGGATGGGTTCCCTGGCAGCCTCGAGCGAGACGTCTTCACGGATATCGCGCCAGACCGTGTCGCTGCCGACCGCCTCTTGTTTGAGCAGGTTCATGTTCGGTTCCGGATGCAGGACGGCAAGGATTCCCACTTGCTCCCTGGACCGCTGGAGTTCAAATCATGTATTTAAGCGAAAAACCCGCTCGACGTCAATTCGGCCGGCCAGTCGCGCAGGACTATCCCACGCTACCGAATTCCATGTGAAATTGTAGGGGCAACCCTTGTGGGTGCCCTTGGTGGATGCGCAATTTGGCTATTGCCGGGCGAACCGGAATCACCGGGCAACCACAAGGATTGCCCCTACATTGGGGGGGCTGCGTGGGATGGGCCGGCTGGTTGCAGCCTCAAATGGATACCTCCATTCTCCCGCCCCGCCACCCGAAAAGAACCACGGGGAGATGAATCCGGCCGCTATTCGGGGTACACTAGGATTTCGGACAGGATCCGTAGCCCCTCAGTTCGCGAGGAGGAAGCCTTGAAGGCGAGAATCTCCGGTGTCCATGGCTTGGTTGGTCTAGGGATTGCTTTGGCCTGGGTGTCTGCTGTTCCGGCACTGCCCCAAGGTTCGCCTGACACCTCGAAGGTAGGGGTGGTGAAGGCTTTCATGGCCGCCAGAACGCTACGGCACAACGTCGAGGCCCGCAAACTCATGACGGCCGGGTTGGAGAAGCGCTATCTTCGCGGCAAACGTCTCTCCATCCGGGTACGCAGCGGGCGGATCGCCGCCTTCAACTTCAGTCCTGCCGCCATATTCCCAGTGGGCAAGGACAAGTTCCAGGTCTCGGTGGAAAGCACCTGGGTCGACCTCAACAACCAGGTGAGCAGCCGGGTCAACGAACAGATCCGGTTCGTCAAGATCAGGGGAGAATGGCTGGCCGAAGATATCAAGTTTCTGCGGTCCGATCCCCGTCGTCCCATCATGCCCTTCAACGTAGCCAGCGAGAAGCGGGCCAAGTTCGCCATGATGGTGGCCAAGCGATTCATGAGGCACCTGATCGACCGAAACGTCCAAGCGGCCAGCCAACTGCTGACCCAGGGCTTTCAGAGCCGCTTCCACAATCAGGGGGTGATGAGCGAATACCTGCTGGGCTCGGAAGATCCGGCCTATGTCGCCTTTGAGGTTACTTCGCTGGTTCAGACCGAACCCGATCGCATGACCATGGGGACCACCATCTATCTGGCGGCCAGCGGCGAGACCGGGTTCGAAAGGTTGGAAGCCTCCTTGATCCTACATAGAGGCAGCTTGGACTGGGTGGTGGACGGAGTGGAGTTCAAGGAAACCTGAGACCCGGTTTCACCCTCGCCTGTATATTCATCATTCCTCGCTGAATTCCGTTTGCACGCTGGCCGAGAGGGTTTGGATCATGGCCTTGGCCTGTGCGGCAAACCTCCCCTCGGGCTCATAGAGCAAGTAATTCTCGAAGGCCTCGACGGTGCCCGGCGCGGGAATCGTCTTGCCGTCAGGAGTGAATGTGGCCGTGGCTACCAGGCCCATTCCGATCTGATAGTGGGCGTTGGCGTGTTTCGGATCGGCTTCCACGGCCTTCTTGAATGACTCCAGGGCCTCCGCGTTCTTGCCGCTGTTGCTCAGCACCACGCCGAGGTTGTAAAAGGCCTGTCCGGCCCTGCCGGGGTCGAGTTCGGCCGCCTTTCCCATGGCTTCCACCGCCAGGTCCGCATCTCCCTTGTTACCGTAGACAAGGCCTAAATTGAAGTAGTACTCCGACTCCGACAGGGGATCGGGTCTGTCGGCCAGAGCGGCAAGGGCGTTCTTGTAGGCCTCGATTGCCTGATCGTACTTCCTCAGCCTCTGGTACGAAATGGCCAGGTTGCCGTGAGCCACATGCTGTTTGGGATCGATTTCCGAGGCCCTCCTAAAAGCCACCGAGGCCCCCTCGTAGTTCTTGGCCATGAATAGCTTCCGCCCCTCGTCGAAGGCCGACTTCATGCTGGTGAACTTCTTTTCGGCGGCTTCCCTGCGTTTGCGCTCCTGCTCCATGGCCTCTCTTTCCTCGTCGCTCAACTGGGCCAGGGCCTGCTTTCTGATTTCGGCCAGGTCGAAGTCCAATGTGTTCTCGTTTCCCAGCTTGATCCGGAACTCCTGGTAATTGGCTACCGGCTGGCCGTCGATGGCCAGGGTCACCCTGTAGAAGGCCGGGTAAAGTCCCCCGATAAAATAGCGCCCCTGCTTGTCGGTCTTGACTTGGTAGTTCTTTTCGACCTTGGCTCGGCCGAGGGAAATCACGGCCCCTTCCAGGGGCTTGCCGTCCTCGCCGATGACCTCTCCGGAGAGGGAGCTCTGCGCCGACAGGGTAGCCGGCAACAACAGGGATGCCACGGCCAGGATAGCCAAGGTCGGAAGGGCGCGTATCTTTGTGTTCATGGAAACCTCCAGCAACGGATTCTGCCTGCTAGCCCGCATGTCTCAACAGGGGGCGTGATGATGGCGCAGGAAATTTTCCCCTCAGCGCGTGCTCGCGACCGAAGAGCGTAGCGGTTTCTATGGTCGAGGGAGCATATGCGGGCTGACGGGAAAAGAACCAGCCAGGGCACGCCCAGCGCCGTTTGTAGTCGCAAGCAGTCACAATCGGTTCGATCAAGTATTGAATGTCAACGGCGTTCCGATGTGTTTTCAGCGACCTGGTGAGACATGCGGGCTAACCCAGGCTTTCCCCTTTTGGATGAACTCTACCGCAAAAGTGTTCCCTGGGGCTAGATTTTCTAGGCTTGAAGATAGGGGGTCGGGTCCTCCACGCCGGCTTCCCGAAATCCTCTCCTCCGCAGGGCGCAACTGTCGCAACGCCCGCAGGCGATGTCCCCGTCCCGATAACAGGACCAGGTCACGTGGAGGGGAGCGCCCAGCCTCTGTCCGGCGGCTACGATCTCACACTTTTTCATCCGGATGACCGGTGTCAGGATCTCCAGGCGGGTCTCGGGGCGGGTCCCAGCCTCAATCAGGCGGTTGAAGGCCCGATAGTACTCGGGGCGGCAGTCCGGGTATCCCGAGCTGTCCTCGAAGACGGCCCCGATGAATATGGAGCGGGCGCCCAGCACCTCGCCCCAGGAGGTCGCAATGGAGAGAAAGTGGGCGTTGCGAAAGGGCACATAGCTGCTGGGAATCTCCCGGCGCTCCAGGTCGGGCTCTTCGACCTCCATGCCGGTGTCGGTCAAGCTGGACCCTCCGATCCGGCCCAGGTGGGACAGCTCGCACACCAGCGTTCTCTCTGTCCCGTAATATTCAGCGATTCGATGAAAGGCTCTCAACTCCTGCCGGGCGGTACGCTGCCCGTAGGAGACGTGGAGGAAGGCCACTTCGTGCTGCTGCAGGGCCATGGCCGCGCAGACGCAACTGTCCATGCCCCCGCTCACCAGTACCACTGCCAGTTCTTTCTTCATGGTTGGGCCCGTTGGGAACTCGGACCGGCTACTTCAGCACCCGCAGTCGGAAGGACATGACTTTTCCGCGGATCAGGGTACAGAGGTACTGTTCCCAGAACTTTCTCAGGAAACGGAAGCGGGGACTGCGATTCTGCAGATTGACCAGGAACTCGAAGCCCAGGTAGCGGTAGAGCTTGAGCAGCTTGACCTCGGAATATTCCACGGTAAAGCGGGCCTTCGAATAGTAGTTGGTCCGGGATGCCTCTTCGAAGTGCTCGAAGGAGCGGCTGTTGAGGTGCCAGCGGTGGGAGGGATCCTGCCAGGAGGAGGTGTCGGTGTAGTGGGGCGTGACCACTTCCACCAGGGCGCCGGGGCGGGCAATGCGATGCACTTCCTCCATGGTGCGAACGATGGACTGGATGTGTTCCACCACGTGAGACATCCGAACGTGATCGAAAGAATCGGAGGGAAAGGGATAGGGGAACCGGTCCAGATCGTGGACCACGTCCACCCCTTCCAGCGGCACCACGTCCAGGCCGATGCTTCCGGGAAGCTTGAAGCGGCCGCAACCGATGTCAAGGCTCTTTCGGCTCACAATCGTTGTCTTCCAGTGTTCCGAGAGGGGACGCGAGGCATTCCAACCGCGGACCAGGGCACCCTGCCCCGCTCCTATCAGCGGGATTGTAGTCGATCTCCGAGACGGGTCGCATCCCTATTAATGGGGTATACTGAGGCAAATCCGGAGATCTTCCGAAGGCAGTTCCCTTGAGCCAGCCCACCGTCGCCATTATCGGCCGCCCCAACGTCGGCAAGTCCACCCTGTTCAACAGAATCTGCAGGCAGAGGCGTTCCCTGGTGGGCAATGAGCCCGGAATGACTCGGGACCGGGTGAATGCCCGGGCCGAGTGGGGCGGACGCCAGTTCGAGATCATCGACACCGGAGGCATGATCCCCGGCGACCGGGATCCGATGCCGGGATTCATTTTCGAGCAAGCCGAGACCGCCATCCGGAAGGCACAGGTTCTGGTGCTGGTGGTGGACGGGCGCGCCGGGCTCACTCCCCTCGACCAATCCCTGGGAAAGCTGTTGATCGAATGCTCCAAGTCGGTGGTGGTGGCCGTGAACAAGTGCGACAGCGCCGGCCAGGCAATTCATGCCTCGGAATTCTCCGAGTTGGGTCTGGAAGAGGTCATCCCTGTGTCGGCGGCCCACGGCTTGAACGTAGGCGACCTTCTGGACGAAGTGGTCAAATACCTCCCCAGGGGCAGCCGCTCCAAGCGCTTGCCGCCCGGCGAGATTCGGGTGGCTATCGTGGGCAAACCCAACGTGGGCAAATCGACGCTGCTGAATCGCATCCTGGGAGAAGACCGCACCATCGTGTCCCCGATTCCAGGAACCACACGCGATACCATCGATTCCCGAGCCACACGCAACGGCAAGGTCTATCGGTTCATGGACACGGCCGGAATCCGCAAGAAGCGTCAGACATTTCTTCAGGCCGAAAAGTTAAGCGTCATGATGGCTCGCAAGAGCGTGCAGCGTGCCGACGTGGCCCTGGTCATGATGGACGCCACCGAGGCTCCCTCGTCGCTGGATTCCGCCATCGCGGGATACGTGCAGGAGGTTGGAGCCTCCGCCATTCTGGTCGTCAACAAATGGGACCTGATGAAGAAAGACAGTGGTACCATGGTGGCTTTTGAGAAACGGGTGCGCTCCAAAGTGCGGTTCCTGGCCTACGCTCCCATGGTGTTCGTTTCGGCCGCCACCGGCCAGCGCGTCCCCAAGCTGATCTCGCTGATTGATCAGGTCTTCAAGGCGCGGCGTACCCGGATCGGAACGGGGGAGTTGAATGCGTTCCTGCAACGCGAGGCCCTTCGGGACACGGCTGTGCCATTCAGCCGGCAGGTCAGGGTGCGATACATGACCCAGGTGCACGATTCTCCGCCGACTTTTGTACTCTTCACGGCTCGGAAATCGCCGCTTCACCCCTCCGTTCAACGATACCTGGTCAACCGGATCAGAGAGCGCTTCGGGTTTGTGGGCACTCCGGTGGTATTGAAGCACAAGGTGGAGAGGAAGGCGGGCTGAGTGTCCAACCATCTGTCGCTGGTCGGGGGAGTGACCCGCATGGCCGGTCGATTCTGAAATGTCGGCATTGGGTCGGGAATTCGACACCCACGGGCAGTGACCCCATGACGGTTTTGTTTTCAATAGCATAGTGTTGCAGTAGTGAGCAGGACCGAAAGGACTGTCGGCTCGATCATGCCGGAACGATCTCTGAAGCTAGTGAATCGCCAGCGAGGAAGCACGGATTCCGAGGCTTCGGTCGAAATTCCCGACAAGTTGTTTTTCAGTATCGGCGAGGTGTGCAAGCTGGTGAAGGTGGAGCCCTACGTCCTGCGTTTCTGGGAATCGGAGTTTCCGCGCCTAAAGCCCGCCAAAGGGCCCAACGGCCGCCGCATGTACCGCAAGCGGGATATCGAGACGGTTCTAACCATCAAGCACCTCCTCTATGACCAGGGGTTCACCATCGCGGGGGCACGGAAAGCTCTCGCCTCCGGAGCCGCTGCCGGCGGGCCTCGCAGGGGCGATCGGGAATCTCCACGGGAGCCGGAAAGACCTCCTTCGGAGGCGGCATCCAGCCCTTCCGCGGGCGCCGCGGAGAGGGTCCGCACGCTCGAGTCGGAGCTCCGCGCCATCTTGACAATCCTGAATCGAAGGTGTTAGATTCCGAGTCGGTTTCGGGACGTAGCGCAGCCAGGTAGCGCACACGCTTGGGGTGCGTGGGGTCGGAGGTTCAAATCCTCTCGTCCCGACCATTTTTCTTCAGAGTCCATCATTGGCTGCAATCTTACTGACCAACGACGACGGGATCCACTCCGCAGGAATCACCTCACTGGCTCGCTCTCTTTCCCACCTGGGACAGGTCATAACCGTGGCGCCCGACCGGGAGAGAAGTGCCTCCAGTCAGGCCCTGACGCTTTGGCGGCCCATCCGATACGAAGAGGTTGGAGTGGATCGCTACTCGGTGGAGGGTACACCGGCGGATTGCGTGATCATTGCCCTGAACCACATCCTCCCGAGCAGGCCGGATCTGGTGATCTCGGGAATCAACCGGGGCTCCAACCTGGGCCATGACATCGCCTATTCCGGTACGGTAGCGGGCGCTATGGAAGCCGCCAGGCACGGGATTCAGGCGGCAGCCGTCTCATTGGGGAGGCAGGCGGAATTCGACTTTGAAGAGGCGGCCCAGTTCACGGCCCATCTGGCCGGACAATTGCTGAACAAGCCGCTTCCGCGGGGTTTCATCCTGAACGTCAACGTTCCCGCCGGAAGATGGCAGGGAGTGCGGGTGACTCGCCAGGACACCAGCCCCATCGGCAACCTGATCGTGGAGAGCCGGGACCCTCGGGGCCGGAAATACTTCTGGCTGGACCAGGAGCTGGAACCCCGAGACCTGCCGGCTGACGGAGACTCCGACTACGTGGCCGTCCGCTCCGGCTGCGTTTCCATCACACCGCTCAAGCTCGACCAGACCGCCCTGGAGTTGAGTTCCGAGTTGAAGTCCTGGGCGGAATTCCTTTCACCGGCAGCTTGCCGCTGATTCAATGACGGGGCGTGGCTCAGCCTGGTAGAGCACCTGGTTCGGGACCAGGGGGTCGGAGGTTCAAATCCTCTCGCCCCGACCATTTGAATCGGTGAGTGCCGCTGAACTTCAATCCTCTGACAGCCGCCGGAGGCCGGAAAACCCCAGGACAGGGAACCCCATGGCCGATCTCTCCCTAGCTCCTCTCCAAGCGGTTGAAACCTCCACAAGAGACCACGCCGTCCTGTCCCAACAACTGCAGGCCGAGGGGTACCTGTTCGTTCGGGGACTGATCGATCCGGGAAAGGTCGCGCGGGTGCGCTCGGATATTGGGCAACTGCTCATCCGACATGGCTTTGCCGTCGACGATCCGCAACAGGAGTTGAAGTGGTCGGGCAGGATGCCGGAATCCACTGAGCTGACTCCCAGCGGTCCCGTCGGCCGCAGGATCGGCGATCTGCCTTCGCTGACCGAGATGATCCATGACCGGGAGCTCTTCAGGTTCCTGGGGGCGCTGTTTGACGGCGAGGTCTTCAGTTGGGTCGAGAACGCCGACCGCGTGCGGATCATCTTCCAGGATCTCTCGCCCGCCAAGACCCGAGGCCAGCACTTCGACTACGTCACTCCGGCCCACCAGGACGGCTACCATTTTCGGGTGTCGTTCGTGACCTGCTGGGTCGCCTTGATGGACATCGACCGGACCACCGGCGGGCTGGCCCTCTGCAAGGGGTCCCATCGAAAGGGAGTCCACCAGCACTGGTACCGGGGAGCCCATTACCTGGGGATCCCGCAGAACCCCGACCAGGCCCGGGAAATGGCTCGCATGGGAGCCATCCCGGTAGCCGGCGAATCGGCTCCCGACGACTCGCCCAAGACCTGGTTGCGATCCGACTACCAGGCCGGCGACGTGCTGATCTTTCACCCCCACATGATCCACTGCGGACTTCCCAACCGGTCGCCTCAATTGCGGGTCTCGGCCGACTTTCGCTACCAGCGCCGTGGCGATCCCACCGTCTGGCAATCCGGCTGCCGCCTCTTCGAATGCCACAAGTTCCTGGACGAATCCCGCGCCTGCCTGGAGGGGATGGACATCGAGCAGGGCGTGGCCGACCGGGCCTGGGAGCTGATGCGCCGCCACGGGCCCAGTCCGGATATGGACCTCCCTACCCAGGCGCGGCAGATGGTGAGTCGCGTCACGTGACCGGCCGCTTCCTCGGGAGCGTCGGCACTCACCAATCTTCTGGTTTCGAGATCGTTGTCCCCGGAATCCGTTCCGGAAACTGCGCGGCCTTCAACATTGCTCGGTGGATGTGCCTCCCATAAGTTGCAGCATTCTTCAATTTTGGGGCCATCTGCCACCGCCCAGGACATACGACAAGCACCGGTTTCTTCCGTTCAATAGTCACCAATCGAATTGGCGTAATTAAATCGGTATCGTTGGATATGACGGTGGCCATGTCGAACAATCCTCTTCAGGCATCGTTCAACAGGTGCGCCGCCAGGTTAACGTCCGAGCCTTTCTCTTCCATCGTGTAGACCTCGGCAATCAACGCATCAGGGAGCGCTCGGTTTCTCTTTCGACGTTTCTTCTTTCCCCTTGTATCTGTTGGATAACTACCCACAGGTAGAATCTGTGAACCTGAAACCGGATGATTGCCGGCGGGCAGCTCTACCGGTGTCGGTGTGTCAATTCGTTTATCGGCGACCGGCAGGTTTGTGAGCGGCCGCCACGCCGTCTTGGCAAGAAAGCTTCCGAAATGGACTGTAACGAGGGGCAAAGTGTTGAGTGCACTCAAATAGGCGTGTTGACGGGCCGACGCCCCCGGTTTCGATGCTCCGGACACTCGGGCGGTGAAGTAGTTCACCCGGTCTACCGTACATCCGGGTGGGAGCACCTGCTCGGCGAGTGCGACAGGATTGAGCTACTTGAATGGTGTTCCCTTTAAGGCTCCGCAATACAGGTTGAATCCGTCAACATAGACTCTCACTCGCAAAGTTTCTCCCCCACAAAAAGCAAGGGCCGCTCCGTGAAGCGGCCCTTGAGCCGACAGCGCGCTGTCGGCGGGTACCTACTTGGAACCATACTTAGGGATTGATGAATGTGCAAACTATTCTGAAGTCAGGGCAGCGTTTCCTGCTTGACTCGGGATACATCCTCAAGCGTAGCTCGATATGCGTCGAGCAGTGTTTTCGTCGCCGCCGCCGGCTGAATTCGGGGCAATACCCTTTTTGCCGCCGCCACGTAGGAGCGAAAGGCAAGCGGGAGTATCGAAGACGTTCCTACGCAACCGGGCGGGGCAAGTCCGTGGCCGGGCGCAAAATACTGTCAGAAATTGCTCCGATGAATGACTACCTATATATGGAGCAAGATTGGTTCCGGCCCGGTGCAAAGTCTACCCAGGATGATCTCTACCAAGAGGTTGCCAAAGCCTATGGAGCCGCGCTGGACCGATTGGCCAGAGCCTATGAAGCTGACGCCGACAAGCGGAAGGATCTCCTACAGGAAATTCACTTTGCACTGTGGCGAAGCTTCGCAGGTTACGGTTTCCGATGTTCACTTCGTACTTGGGTCTACCGTGTCGCTCACAATACGGCTACATCGTATGTCATGCGGCAGCGTCGCCGCCGGTCTGAGACTCTCATCAGTCTGCAGGAGATCGAGATGATTGCGGATAGCGAGGAAGTCGATCTGGCTGCTGACCGACACAAGACCCTGGAGAGGCTTTTGAACTTGATCCAGCGGCTCAAGCCGCTCGACCGCCAGGTGATGCTATCGTACCTCGAGGGAGTGGACGCTGGGTCGATCGGTGAGATCGTTGGTATTTCACCAGCCAACGTCGCAACAAGAATCCATCGATTGAAGAGTATTTTGATCAACCGTTTTCGCCGGAGAATGAAACCATGAGCGGTGGAGCTTCCGAGCATGATGTGAGGACTGTCTGGCAAAACCAAGAGGTAGATACTCGCCCACTTTCGCTAGATCAGATTCGCAAGAAAGCACGGCAGTTCCAGTGGCGCATCCGTTGGAGGAATCGGATGGAATACTTGGCGTCGGCTATCGTGGTGTTGTTATCTGGATACTTTATTTGGAGCGTGGACGATGTAGTAGTGCGGACGGGATTGGGTTTGTTGGTTGCTGGTACTTTGTATATGGTGTACCAGCTTCAACAGCGAGGTGAAGCTCAAATGCTGCCGGCCGACCTTGGCCTGAGAGCCTGTCTCGCCTTCCATCGAGCAGAACTGGTGCGGCAGCGAGATCTGTTGCGGGACGTTTGGCGTTGGTATCTGCTGCCATTCGCACCGGGAATCATAACGATTTTCGTTGCAGCGAGCGGGCTAATGCTTTGGACTCAGTGGATTGGGAAGGTCGTGTTTTTGGTGGGTTTTTTCTGGTTGGTCGCCATGTTGAATCAGTGGGCGGCTCGCCGGCTCCAACGCGAGATCGACGCTCTGGATAAAGAGTCGTGAGCTTTCCGCTAAGTCCCGGCCGGAACGTTGAGACAGCACTGTCATGACCGAAGCACCCGTAAGCCGATTCAGATCCCTGTTGCGTTGGGCTCTGCCCGTCCTGCTGGCCGTCTTGCTGCTTCCCTCCTGGATACTTTTCTTCTCCAGAGGCATGCTGGCCGTCTACGGCTGGCTGGCGCTCATCAGCGTCGGCCAACTCCTCGCTCCCCTGACCATTCTGGTACTGATGATGCATGCCATCCGCAAGCGTCGCTTCAGCCGGCCGATGTGGGTCGCTTCGGCCCTGGCGCTGGTGGCCCTTTGGCCCGGTCTGTGGAGTTTCGGCGTGCTTATGATGGCTTTTCCCTACGATATCGAACGGTCGGTGCCGCCGGCGACCGTTCGCCTACCCTCCAACGAGCCTGTCCGCGTTGCCTGGGGAGGTGATCGCCTGGCTGTCAACTATCACGTATCGACACCCGATCAACGCTGGGCTTATGATCTCGTCGTCGAACCGGCAGCGCACGGCTCGGAAGATCCGGAGGACTACGGTTGTTACGGAACGCCGGTGGTTGCGCCCGTGTCCGCGCGGGTGCACTACTCCACCGATGGAGCGCCCGACCATACGCCGGGCGCTGTCAGCAACGACATGCAAAACCCGACCGGCAATACGGTCGTGCTCGCTCTCGACACGGAGACCTATCTCGTCATCGCGCACCTCAAGACAGGTAGCGTTCTGGTAGGGGCCGGGGACCAGGTTCAGGAGGGCGAACCTATCGGTGCCTGCGGCAACTCGGGCAACACCAGCGAACCCCACATTCACATCCACCATCAACGGCAGGATCCACGGAATCGCCCTCTCAACTTCTCCGAAGGACTGCCACTCTATTTTCGCGACCACGACGGAGCGGCTATGCCGGAGGGTGGTGTCAAAATCAGCAATGGAAAAGTCACTTTGGCCGGAGCCAAGGTGAAACACTCTCTGACCGAATGAGCTTACAATCAACCGCAGAGGTTCCTTCCATGAAGCAAGCGGCTGTCTCTTGCCTGGTTCTCCTGGTCTCTCTCGTTTTCCTTCCTGCCATTATCCTGGCCGAAGAGGGTATGTGGAGGCCCGGGCAGCTTCCCGCCTTGGCAGAAGAGCTGAGGTCCTTGGATCCGGAGGTGGATGCCGTGGCCCTGTCGGACCTGACCGGCCACCCCATGAACGCCGTGATCTGGCTGGGCGGCTGCACGGCCTCCTTCGTCTCGCCCCAGGGCCTGGTGATCACCAACCACCACTGTGCCTACGGGTCCATTCAGCACAACTCCAGCGAGGGACGGAACCTGCTGGAGGAGGGCTTTCTGGCCGGCGGCCGGGATCGGGAGCTTCCGGCGGCTCCGGGAACCCACGTCCTGGTGACGGTGGCGGTGGAGGACGTCACCCGCTCGGTGTTGGCGGCGGTTCCCGATGGAGCCGGCCCCCGGGAACGCTATCAGGCCATCGAAGACAGGCAGAAGGCCCTGGTTGCCGAGTGCGAGCAGGACCCGGGGCATCGATGCCGAGTGGCCGCCTACTCCGGCGGGCTGGAGTATGAGTTGATCAAGCAGTTGGAAATCCGGGATGTTCGCCTGGTGTATGCACCGGCACTTTCAATCGGCAAGTATGGGGGCGACATCGACAACTGGATGTGGCCCCGCCACACCGGGGACTATGCCTTCTATCGCGCCTACATGGGCCCGGAAGGGAAGCCGGCGGACTATGCGGAAGTGAATGTTCCCTACCGGCCCCGGCATCACCTGAGAGTCTCCACCCGGGGAGTCGACACCGGAGACCTGGTCCTGGTGGCCGGCTATCCGGGGGGCACCGACCGTTACCGCCTGGCCAGCGAGGTCGAGGGGGTTATCCGGTGGGATTACCCCCGCCGCATCAAGGCCTTCCAGCAGTGGCACGACATCATCGAACGCACGGTGGCCGGCCGGGAAGACAAAGCCCTCAAGTATGCGTCGCTGCAGGCCAGCCTGAACAACGTCATCAAGAACTACAAGGGAATGCTGGAGGGTTTCGCCAAGAGCGATATCCTGGAGCGAAAACGGGCCCTGGAGCGGGACCTGCAGGCCTGGATCGAAGCCGGTCCGCCTTCGCGGTCCGGGATGAAGACCGCTGCCGGCGATCTGGGAAAACTGGTGGCCGAGTCCCAGTCCGGGCGGGAGGCGGCCCTTCACTACGACTTTCTCGGAGGCCGGTCTTCGCTGCTGAGAGCCGCCCGCAGGCTGTACCGGCTCAGCCGGGAGCGTCAGAAACCCGACGAGCACCGGGAACCCGGCTACCAGGAACGCGACTTGACCCGCATCCGAGAGAGGCTGAAGCGCATCGATCGGACCTTCGATCCGCAGGTGGACCGTGCCTGCTGGCGCCAGTTTGTCCTGGACTACGCCAAGCTCCCGGCAGAACAGCACGTCCAGGCCTTCGACGACTGGTTCGGGATTCGACCGACCGGGGTGCAGGAAGCCAAGCTGGACCGGCGCCTGGACGAGATGTATGGGCAGACCCGACTGGGGGATCTTGAAACCCGGATTTCCTGGATGGAGGCGGCGCCCCGGGACTTCGAAGCCAGCCTGGATCCCTTCATCCGGATGGCCGTCAGCCTCTATGACAGCGATATGGAACGCGAGGAGAGCGACAAGGAGCTTCAGGGACGATTCGACCAGGCACGGCCGCGCTTCATGGAGGCCCTGATCGCCTACAACCAAAGCCGGGGGAAGTCGGTCTATCCCGACGCCAACTCGACCCTCAGGGTCACCTACGGCACGGTCAAGGGGTACTCAGCCAGGGATGGCCTTCGCTATCTCCCTTTCACCACCCTGCGCGGCATCCTGGAGAAATACACGGGACAAGAACCCTTCAATGCCCCCCTCGGACAGCTCAAGCTGATTCGCGGCCGGGAATTCGGCGACTACTACGTGAAAGCGCTGGATTCGGTGCCCGTGAATTTTCTGAGCACCCTGGATGCGACCGGAGGCAACTCGGGCTCCCCCACCTTGAACGGGCGCGGGGAGCTGGTGGGACTGCTGTTTGACGGCAACTGGGAGAGCATCGTTGCCGACTGGGATTTCATTCCGGCCATCACCCGGTCCATTCACGTGGACATCCGTTACGCCCTCTGGATCATGGAGCACCTGGACGCAGCCCACCACCTTCTGAGCGAGATGGGGGTGAAGGCCGTCTCCGCGGACACAGAGTCCCGTCCGGAGCAGACCGGGCGGTAAAATCCTTGGGTGGTGGAGTCGGACTCAGCGCAGGACGGTGAAAGCGGCGGGAGCCGCTCCGTCAGCGGGCAGTCTGCCCGCGTCTCAGAGAGCGCTGGGGCTTGGTGGGTTCGTCCGGGTAGAGGTGCCCCACCTGGTCCGCGTAGCCGTTGAACATCAGGGTGGGGCGCCGAGGTCCCCGGCGCGGCGCCGCGTTGGCCACCAGCATGTAGTCCCATTCCTGGGACCATCGGGGATGGGGAACGTTGGGGTTCACGTTGCTCAGGTAGCCGTACTCGTGCTGGTAAGGCTTGGCCGACCAGAAGGTCCCCGGCTTCTTGGCGACCAGCTCGATCTTCACGATGGACTTGGGTGACTTGTAGCCGTACTTCCAGGGCACGATGATGCGCACGGGGGCCCCGTGCTGTTTGAGCAGAGGCTTGCCGTAGACTCCGGTCACCGCCAGGGTCAGGTCGTTCATGGCCTCGTCCAGGCGCAGGGCTTCGTAATAGGGCCACGGGTAGTGCCTTTCACTGAGTCCCGGCATCTGTGCGGGCCGGTGGGCGGTAATGAAGCGGACGTGTCGGGCCTTGGCGGTGGGCTGGACGTCCTTGAGCAGCTTGCTCAGGGGGAATCCCGTCCAGGGAATGTTCATGGCCCAGGTTTCCACGCAACGAAAGCGGTAGACCCGCTCTTCCTGCTCGAATCCGAACAGGTCGTCCAGATCGAAGGTGCGGGGCTTTTGACACTCGCCGCTCACCTCAACCTTCCAGGGCTCCACTTCAAACCTGCTGGTATATTTCCAGACCGGTCCCCCGCGATTGGGCAGAAACTCGTAGAAATTGTTGTGGGTGGCTGCCACCAGGCGGTCGGTCAATTCGAGGTTCGGGGGATCGAAACCGGCGTTGCGCTTGGCCGGGAACACCTCCGGTCGCTCGAAGGGAAGGGCCAGGGGGCCGCCTTCCGGAGGCGGAGGCGGTTGGGAGCAGCCGAGGGAGGGATACAGGCAGGTGCCGGCGCCAGCCAGCAGGGCCGTCTGTACGAACCTGCGGCGGTTCAGGAACACCGATTCCTCTGTCGGCTCCAAACGCGGAAGCTGAAGGACTTTGCTCACCGTGTTACCTCCACTGTTTCCCGATTGGGGGCCGGGGCATCCGATCGGCGGCTATGACTGTTCCTCCGGCGAGGATGGAATCAGCGGGAAGCCGCCGCCCCTGATTGAATCTTAGCACGTGAGATGGATGCAGACTGCCGAATTGCAGTTGGCTGGCGACGGACAGCATGGAGGCTGCCCCGACCCGCTCAGCTCCAACGAATGACAGCTTGCGGGGCCGCCCCTCAGACCCACAAGTGGGGAAAAGGATTCCCACCCAGGTGCATCGAAGGACCACCAAGAAGATGACGCCAACCGGCCGATCCGCCGACAATGGGCCTTCAGAGACCCTTCCTCCTCCCAGGCACTTCCTGGGTCGTCTTCGCCAGGTCGGTCCGTCTCTCATCCTGACCGCGGGGATCGTCGGCTCGGGCGAGCTGATCGTGACCACCACGCTGGGAGCCAGGCTGGGCTTTGCAGCGCTCTGGCTGATCCTGTTGAGCTGCGCCTCCAAGGTGGTTCTGCAGGTGGAGATCGGACGCTACGCCATCTCCTCGGGAGACTCCTCGCTCAGGTCGGTGGACCGGATTCCGGGACCGCGCTGGCGAGCCTCCTGGGTGGTTTGGGGCTGGCTCTTGAGCACCTTGATCTCCGCCAGCCTGGTGGGAGGGATCGTCGGCGGCGTGGCTCAATGCCTCCACCTGATCCTTCCACACCTGAGTGTCACTGCCTGGGGAGTCCTCGCCTGCCTGGTGACCTTGGGGATCCTGCTCAGCGGCGGCTACAGCGTGGTGGAGCGTGGGGCCATGTTGATGGTGGTGGCTTTCAGCCTGACCACGGTGGTGGCGGCAGGGGCCCTGCAGTGGTCGGGCCACGCCCTGTCTCCCGAAAATATCTGGGAAGGGCTGACGTTTCAACTACCGGCCCAGGGGGGGCTGGCCCTGGCTTTTGCCCTGTTCGGGCTGACCGGGGTGGGTACGTCCGATCTGTTTGCCTATCCCAACTGGTGCCTGGAGAAAGGGTACGCTCGCCATATCGGACCCCGCAGCGGCCGGCCGGACTGGAACAAGCGAGCGCGGGGCTGGATCCGGGTGATGCAACTGGATGCCTTGCTGGCCATGGGCATCTATACCACCATCACGGTTGCCTTCTACTTGCTGGGAGCCGCCGTTCTTCACGGCCAGGGCCTGGTGCCCGAGGGCGGCCAGATGATCGCTACCCTTTCCAGGACCTTTACCGGAATTTTCGGTCCCTGGGGCTACTTCGTTTTTCTTACCGGAGCCCTGGTCACCCTCTACTCCACCCTGTTCGCCTCGGTGGCGGCCAACGCCATCATGGGACTGGATTGTCTGACCGTCTTCGGCTTTCTTTCGCGTGATCGCCCGCTGCAGCGGATCCGCTGGCGAAGGGGTATGCAGGTCTTCTGGGCAGCGGTTTTCGCCACCATCTTCCTGGCTTTTCCGGAACAGCCGGTTCACCTCATCGTTGTGGGAGGCGTGGTGCAGACCGGCATGTTGCCCGTGATTGCCTGCTCCATCCTCTACCTGCGCTACCGCCGGCTGGATCGCGGGATCGGTCCCTCCCCCTGGATCGACTGGCTGCTGTGGCTGTCCGCCGGACTTACGCTCTGCGTGGCCTCTTATACGCTGTTGGGGCACCTGGGTGGATGAGGAAGAGGAGAGGGTGGTGAATCGGCCGGAACTCAGGAACCGCTTGACGGGGTTGCCGTCTGGCCACTGGCTTCCCGTCCGGCCGGCGTCAGCAGGACGGCCCGGCCCAGCACCTTGCCGGACCTCAGGTCCGCCATGGCGCGGTTGATCTCCTCCAGCGGATAGGGGTGGGTGACCAGGGGTTTCAACTTGTTCTCCGCCAACAGTCGGGCCGCACCTACCAGGTCCTGCAAGCGGCCGCAACGGGTGCCGACGATTTCCAGCTCATTCTGTGCCAGCCGTTTTCCGTTCAGCCCGTAGGTCTCGGGCGTGTAGCCGACCACGGTGAGGCGTCCCCCGGGGCGAAGGCCGTCCACCCCGGCTGCCAGGGTCTGCTCCACCCCGACGCAGTCAATCACGCCGTCGGCCCCCTCGCCCCGTGTAAATTCCCGGATGGCCTCCTGGACGTCCGTACGGGTGGAGTCGATGGCGAAGTCGGCTCCCATCCGGATGGCGAAATCGGTCTTTTCCCCGACCCGGTCCACGGCCAGGACGCTGGCACCGGCCAGTTTGGAGATCTGAATGGCCGAGAGGCCCACGCCCCCGGCACCGAAGATGACGATGCGGTCGTTCAGCCCCACTCCGGCCCGGTCCACGGCGTGCAGGGCCGTGATGCGGGCATCGGCCAGCACGGCCGCTTCCGCCCAGGGGATGTTGTCGGGCAACGGGACCAGTTGTCGGGCCGGAATGGCCAAAAACTCTGCGTGGCCGCCCCGGTCCTTGGCTCCCAGGACTCCCGTCATGTGGGGACAGAGTTGTTCGCGGTGGGTCCGGCACAAGCGGCAGCGGCCGCAGGTGGAGAAGTTGTAGACCACCACCCGGTCCCCCGGCTTCACCCGGGTGACCCGCTCTCCCACCTCGAAGACCACGCCGGCCACCTCATGGCCCAGGATGGCGGGGAGTTCGGGGGTGTAGCCGAACCCGTCCACGATTTTGAGGTCGGTGCCGTCGGTGCCGCAGGCCATTACCTGGATCAGGACTTCCTCTTCCCCGAAAGAGGGCCGGGGCCTTTCCTCGATCTCCAGAGGCCGGCCCAGTTGTTTGAGAACGGCCGCGAGCATCACTTCCCTCCTTGATCGGGCCTGCCGGGGAGGCTCTCTCGCCTGTTTCAGGCTTCAACGGACATCGGAACGGTGCCTCGAAAGCGGTGCGGGTTGGTTGCGAGCGAGTTTAGGGGATGGCGCCGCCGGGTGTCAAACCGGGGCACCCCATGGATTGCTCCTCCGTCGTTGACACTCCCGTGTCAACCTCCTAGTATGGCCTTTCCGGCCCGTTCCACTCAGCGGCAATTGCTGCAGGCACGGGCCAATTCCAACAGGGAGGAGCGACACCATTGAAACTTGGATCCGGTCAGTTGACATTTGAAGAGGCGGAGGGTTGGGCCAGGCTTCCCGAAGGGTGGGACCTGGGAGAGGTCCCCGGGATTGCGGTGGACTCCCGGGACCGCGTCTACGCTTTCTGCCGCGCCGAGAATCCCGTGGTCATCTTCGACCGGGACGGCAGCTACCTGGACTCCTGGGGGAAGGGGCTCTTCGTGAGGCCCCACATGATCTTCATCGGCCCCGACGACTCCGTTTACTGCGTGGACGACAACGGGCACCGGGTTCACAAGTTCACGACGGAGGGAGAACTGCTGATGACCCTGGCGCCCACCGGCGGAGTGGCCGACACCGGCTACAACGGCACCGACGTCCAGTCCATCCTGCGTTCGGGTCCCCCTTTCAACACTCCCACCGATGTGGCCCTGGCTCCCGACGGCAACCTGTTCGTCTCCGACGGATACGGCAATGCCCGGGTTCACAAGTTCAGCCCGGATGGCCAATTGCTGCTCTCCTGGGGAGACCCCGGAGATGGACCCTCTCAGTTCAGACAGCCTCACGGCGTCTACGTGGGTCCGGAGGGAAAGGTCTATGTGGCCGACCGCCAGAACTGCCGCATCCAGATCTTCTCGCCCGAGGGAGAGTTTTTGGACCAGTGGACCGAAGTGTGGTGGCCCAACGATCTGTGCCAGGATCGGGAGCAGAACTTCTGCGTGGCCGAGATCGGCGGCATCTTCATGTACGGCCGCGAGGCCCGGCTGGACAAGCCCGCCGCACGCATGACCGTCAGGTCAGCCGACGGAAGCATCCTGGCCGAGTGGTGCGAGGAGGACCCCTACGGCACGGGACGCTATTTCTCTCCCCATTCGGTGGCGGTGGACTCCCACGGAGACATTTACGTCGGCCAGGTCACCTTTTCCTACACCAAGCGCCAGGCCCCGCCCGGCTCCAAGGTGCTGCGCAAATACGTGAGGCAGTAAGCCTTGAGGCTGGTTTGGCCTGAAGATCCCGGTGAGGCAAGCGGCCATCCGCCCAATCCGGCAACCCGTCAGTGAACGCCAGACCCCGAGCGTTGAACCGCCCGGGGTCTTGTCGTTTATGGCCTGTTTTTTGGACGGGGACTGTCCTACTTTTCCATGTCTGTTCTGATTTTCGAACCGGGTTCCGGCGATGGGTTCCGGCCGGAGCGGCAGCTTGCCAGTCGGTGCCACTTCCGGATCAGGTTGCGGAATCGCGCGCGGCATATTATGTAATGTCCATGGGAACGCCAGTCGAGGGCGGGGAACGCAATTCCGGAGAATGACCGGAGGGCGTCAACCGTGGTCCTTTACCGGCCGGAAAGGAGCAAGACCAGTGTGCTGGAAACGCGGATGCCTGCTGGTGGTCGTTCTGGCGCTGGCAGCCTGTGGCGGCGGAAAAGATACGCCCCGCGCCGCTTCGGATTGTGTCCAGTGCCATCGTGACGTGACGCCCAACATCGTCACCGATTGGGAATTGAGCCGGCATAGCACGGAAGGCGTGGACTGCTCCCTTTGTCATGGAGACAAGCATCGCTCCGCGGACGATGTGGCGTTGGTCAAGACGGCGACGCCCGAGGTCTGTGCAACCTGCCATCCGATCCAGACCAGGCAGTTCGAAGGCGGCAAGCACGCTCTGGCCTGGGTCAGCATGAACGCCATGCCGACGACGCATTGGCTGCCGATGGCGATGACCGAAGGCATGAAGGGCTGCGGCGGTTGCCATCGTCTGGGGCTGAAGAGCGAAGAGGAAATCCGGGAGTTGAAGGCGGAGGGGGTGATGTTCGGGCTCGCCTCCTGCGACGTCTGCCATACGCGCCACCTGTTTTCCGTCAAGGAAGCTCGCGAGCCGCAGGCATGCCGCACCTGCCACATGGGCATCGATCACCCGCAATGGGAAATGTACTCCTCATCCAAGCACGGCGTTCGGCACCTGCTCAAGCAGACCGGAACGCTGCCGAAGGAGGCCGCGGCGCCCACCTGCCAGACCTGTCACATGCCGCAGGGGAACCACGGCGTACGGACCGCCTGGGGCTTCCTGGCGGTGCGATTGCCCTTGCCGGAAGATCCGCAGTGGGCGGCGGACCGCACGACCATTCTTCAGGCGCTGGGGGTCCTGGACCCTCAGGGGAAACCGACCGCGCGTCTGGAGACCGTCAAGCAAGCGGACGTCGCCCGGCTGACCCACGAGGAGTGGCAGGCGGAGCGCGACCGCATGATCGAGGTTTGCGAGCAGTGCCACTCGGCGAACCTGGTGCGGGCGGAGCTCAAGAAGGGCGACGAGATGATCCGGGAGACCGACCGTTTGCTGGCCGAGGCGATTCGCATTGTCGGCGCACTCTATCGGGACGGGGTGTTGCGCAAGCCGGATCACTATGCCTACAACTTCCCGGACTTGCTGGCTTTCCACGATGCGCCCTCGGTGATCGAACAGCGACTCTTCAAGATGCACCTGGAACACCGGATGCGAGCATTTCAGGGTGTGTTCCACAACAATCCCGATTACGCGCTTTGGTACGGTTGGAGTGAGATGCTGCAGGATCTGACCGAGATCAAGACGCTGGCGGCGGAGCTGCGCAAGAGCCGGTAGCCGAGGCCGCGGGGGCCTTTTCCAATGACCGGTTACGCCATAAGCCTGGGTTTCCTGGCGGTCGTGACAATCGCCCTGATCGGGTTTCTGGTGCGCAGGCCCGAGTCGACCGGCACGCTCGGGGGCAGGATACTGGCATTCCTGGCTCTCTTCATTCTGCCGGGGCTGCTGCTTCTGGGTGGTGCCGGACGACATTACGAGCAGGCAAAGTCGACTCGGTTCTGTCTCTCTTGCCACATCATTCAACCCTATGGGGAGAGCCTGTATATTGACCATGCCGCCTTTCTTCCCGCATCGCACTATCAGAACAAGCGCATCCCTGCCGACCGGGCCTGTTACACCTGCCACACCAACTACACCATGTTCGGCGACTTCGATGACAAGATCCGTGGCGTGAAGCACGTGTGGCACAACTTCTGGGGCTCGGCATCCGACCCTGTGGAGTTGTATGAGCCCTATGAGAACCGGGCCTGCCTGGAGTGCCACGACGGGGCCAGGTCCTATGAGGAGCAGGCAGTCCATGCTCCTTTTCGAGCCCGCCTGCTCAGCGGCGAAAAGTCATGCCTGATGTGCCATAACCTGGTTCACGAGGTCACAAAGCTGGACCGGTTCGGGCGATGGGACCCGGAGGCGGCGCCATGAGCTTCTTTCGACTATCGGGGGTACGATCGGGGTTGGAGGGCCGGTTGCAACTGTCCGGACTGCTGATCGCAGCGGGGCTGGGAATCGAAGTGGCCACCCTCTACTGGAACCATCCGGTTTCGTTCTTCCTGTTCCTGTGCCTGGGGAGTCTGCTGGTGGGTGCCGGGATGCTTCTCTACTTGTGGTCGGTTGTGACGCGCAGCGAGTGACTGTGCGGAGAGAAAGCCGGTTGTTTCGCCAAGGATTGAGTCGACGATCTCTTCGTTCCTTGAACAGACCGAGATCTTTCGACAAGTCCTGGCAAACATGAAAGCCTATTGCAAAATTCGGCAGCGGGACGTTTACCGGGAATGGCCACAAAAGTCACAAAAACACAATTTGTGCCTTTTGTGCTTGGACAGCATTTTGACCAGGTCGCACCCGATATTGAACAAGGTAGAACCTCAGGTTTGCGTGCAAGATTACCTGCCCCGCTGGGAATTTTGCAAAAGGCTCAGGAAAGCTGCCAACCGCTGATTCCAGCGCCCTGCTAAACGCGGACATCCACTCTACCTGCAGTGGTGGACGACCTGTTTCCAGGTTCCCCTGCTTCAGGGATTCCACACCTTCTCGAAGAGCTTCAGCCAGTTTCCGCCCAGCAGCTTGGTGATGTCTTCGGCGCTGTAGCCGCGATTGGCCAGTGCCTCGGCCAGGTTGGGAAACTCCGCCGGGGTGTCGATCCCCTTGGGTTGAAAGTTGATCTCGGTGTAGGGTACCGAGCCGTCGGCGAAGGTGGAGGGGAACTTGGTGCCCTGCTGGGAGACGATGAAGTGCCAGAACTCCAGCGGCTGATCGTGGGTGGAGTCGGTTCCGATGGCTACGTGGTCCAGGCCGATCCGCTCCACCATGTTGTCGAGGGCGTCCACGAAATCCTCCAGCGTCGAATCGTATCCCTTGGGGAGGAAGGGAGTGTATGAGGTGGCGCCCACGACACCTCCCTTTTCGGCCAGCAACTTGAGCGCGTCTTCCTCCTTGTTGCGCGGGTGGTTGTAGAAACTGCGGGCGTTGGCGTGGGTGATGGCGACCGGCTGTTCCGACATCTCGATGGCTTCCATGGTGGTCTTGGGGCCCACGTGGGACAGGTCGATGAGGATGCCCAGCCGGTTCATTTCACGCACCGCATCCACGCCGAAGTTGCTCAAGCCGCTGTCGAATCGCTCCCAGCAACCGCTCCCCAGCAAATTGGTCTCGTGATAGGTGAGCTGGATGACCCGCACCCCCAGGGCCAGGAACAGTCCGAGCCGGTCCAGCTCGTTCTCTATGGGCGAGGCATTCTGAAATCCCAGGATGATCCCGGTCTTTCCCAGCTTCTTGGCGGTGTGGATATCGGCCGTCTCCTTGACCTGCAGGATGTCCTGGCGCTCGCGAAAGCGCCGCATCCACTTGGCCAGGTGAGCCATGGTCTGCTGGAAGTTCTCCCAGGTGGCCACGGTGGCGTTGATGGCGGTGATGTTGCCGGCCCGCAGGCGCTGGAAGACGGCATCGCTCTCCCAGTTGCTGATGCTCAGGCCGTCGATCACGATGGCTTCGTCGTAGACCTTGCTGGCGTCCATAACAATCACTCCTTTTCTTCCTGATTGAACCGGCTTCCAATCCGGAACAGATCCCCCAGGGGATTCTCCCGGTCCTCCAAGGCATCGGCGATCACCGGCCCGATGGAGCCGCCGAACTTGAAGCCGTGGCCGCAGCCGCACCCGGCGATCAGCACCCGTTCCCGCCCCGGGGCCCAGTCGATGACGAACTGCTCGTCTTCCATGTCGGCCCTGTTGGTGTAGAGACAGGAGCGGCCACCCGCCAGTTCTCCCCGGCTGAGAGCAGGGATGTGCCGGGCCACGAACTCCCGCGCCCAGTCCAGGAACTCGGCCGTGGGTTCACGCGAGACATCCGCGCGGGTGTCGTCCACCTTGCTGTCTTCGGCCACCTTTACCCATCCCTCGTGCAGGTAGGGAAAGCCGTACCAGAGATTGCCCGGCGAAAGAATCGACCAGACGGGAAAGCGTCCCCGCCGGAAGGGCGCTGGATCGGTGGGGACGAAGAAAGCCATCTGCTGCCGGGTGAGGCGTATCCGGGTTCTCATGGCCGGCAGCAGCTCCGCCAGCCATGGCCCGGCCGCCACCACCACCCGGTCGCAGTCCTGGCGGCCGGAATCCCAGCAAACCCTGACGCCGGCGCCGGTCTCCTCCACGGCCTCCACCGGAGTGTCTTCGCGAAGAGTGACTCCCGAGTCCCGGGCCAGCCCGGCCAGGTCCTCCAGCGCCTGGCCGCTGCGCAGGTAGCCGGCCCAGGGGTCGTAGAAGAGGCGGTCCTGGCCGGTCAGAACCAACTGGGGGAAACGATCTTCCGCCTCCTTCGCCGTCAACTCCCGGATATCGGTTGCCAGGCGGCTCAGTGTCTCCCAGCCGGTCAGGGACGGGTGCTCCGGTCCGAAGCCGCTCAGGGCGATCACCTGGCCGGTCTGGAAGTAGATGGAGCGACTGGTGCGTTGGTGCCACTCCTGCCACTGGACGGCGGCCCGGGTCGCCAGCTCCACGTAGGTCTGGTGCGGGTAGTTGGTGCGGCGAATGCACTTGGAAACGTCAGTGCTGGAGGCCTCGGGGTTGGGGATGCGGCCGCGCTCGAACAGGGTCACCCGGTGGCCGCGACGGCGCAGCTCCAGCGCGGCCGCCATGCCGAAGATGCCTGCTCCGACGATGCCAATGTTCATGGAGGCATTCATGAGTGTGGGGAATGATTTCGGTTGCAACCGATGGTCAGAGACTACTCAGCCTGCTTCCCGGTGCGAACATGTTCGGCGCGAATATCCAGGAGCACGGTGCCCGCACGGTCCTTCATCATAACCGTCGACTCGTATTTCCCGTCGCTGGTGAATCGATCCACAATTTTTCCTTCGACGCCTGCGCCGAAATCGACGTACTTCCAGGTCATGGTCGAGGTTGCTTCGACCCAATCGCCAATCCAGAAGCTGTGCGAGCCATCGGAATTGAAGGCCCACTTGTGGTACTTCCTGCTGCCGGAGTCATAGCGATGTATCTCGCGCGTTTCATGGGCGCCGCTCCGGCTGGACGCCTGCTGAAAATGGCCGTCCAGAATCCACACCGACGTTGAAGTGCCCGAAAGTTCCTCGGACTTGGGCGACCAGGCTGCAGGCTTGAGAACGGTGTGGGACTTCCAGGTGCCGAGCCATTTGTTCAGTATCTTCGCAGCGGCTGCCTGCGGTGGGGGTTCCGCGGTGGCGTTCAATGCCATTGCGACACCAAGCAAGGCCGGCAGTATCCACAACCGTTTCATTTTTCTCTCCTTGTCGGCGAAGCGCCTGATTTGAGCGGGACCGGCAATTGTCCGTCTGAACCCGCACTTCCCACCGGGGCGCCGGGGCGCCATTGTAACGGTGAATGGCAGTTTATCTTCAGTGCCTTGGCCAGCGCCATTTAAAAGGCTCGTGGGTACAGACTGTGCTAGGCTTTGATGGCCTTGATTCCTTCTGTTTCCATTGCCCGTTCCCTCATGGGTGCCCACATGTTTTCTCGAACGCTAGTCCCCTTTTTCCTGGCTGCCGCCATTCTATTGCCCGGTAGCCTGACCGCCCAGGAAAACCCGCTCACCAGCCGGGCCGCCCCTTCCCTGGATTATGCGATCCGCGTGGTCGAGGCCGAGCCCTATCTGAGGCCCGGAACCAACATGCCGGGCGAGGGGGATTTCAGGCCGGTGCACCGGGAGCTGGGCACCCTGCCGGCGCAACGCCTGCGCCTGCCAGTGCCAGGCTCCACCTGGCGGCTCGACGGCCGGGTGGTCAGGACCGAGGATGGAACCCTCTACGCTGGCTTCGGCACCTATCTCTACCGGTCGGATGATGACGGCAGGAGCTGGACCGGCAGGCGGCTTGAGGGGTTGCCCGACACGGGGGGCGAACCGGTTGCCGCCCAGGCCTTCGGCGCGGCCGGACCCTACATCCTGGTCTGCCACGCCGCCACCGGTCTACCGCCCGTGATGTCCGAGCTGGTGGAAAATCCGGCGGTCACTGCCGGCAAGCACGAACTGCGTCCCCTGGTGGTCTCCCGTTCCAAGGACGGCGGAGAGCACTGGGAGAGCAGCCATCCGCTCAGCCCGCCTCCCGGCTATCGAGCGCTGACCGGCGACGGCAACTCCATCATCGCCCTGGGAGACGGAACCCTGCTGGCGGCCCTGGACGCCTACAATCCCGGGTTGGAGGGGGAGCACTCGGATCGCTTCGCTGAAGTGTTTTTGCGCAGCCGGGACCAGGGGCTCACCTGGGGAGAGCCGACCCTGATCCGGGGAACCGCCGCCGAAACCGGCCTGGTTTCCCTGGGGGGGCTGCGGGTGCTGGCAGCCATACGAGGCGTTCCCAATTCCCGGCTGGGCGGCAAGACCATCCAGTTGGCCAATTCCAACGACGGCGGACGCACCTGGCGCCACTTCAGGCCCTTGACCCGGACCTTCGGCCAGGCTCACGGCACCCTGGCTCCTCTTCCCGGGGGAGGGATCGTGGCCGTCTACGAAAACCGCTACCCCTACCATAAAGGGGGCGATGTTCGGGCCAGGATCAGTTGGAACCGGGGCAGGTCCTGGGAGCCGGAGGTCTACATCCTGATGAAGGGCCACGGCTACGGCAGTGCGGTAGCCGGCAGTGACGGGACCATCATCACCGTTGCGGGCGATGGCGCCCTGGGAAGGAATGGCCGGCCCGGGAGCGAAGGTCACACGCTGCAGGCCGTGCGCTGGAAGCCGTGGCGCAAGAGCGGCAGGATCGTGCACTGACCCGGTCGTTGGGAACGTCAACCCCGGCACGCTCTCCAGGCTTGTGGCCCGCCCCGAGGAGATCTCAGGGAGAAACCATGCGGCAATCGAGCGCTTTCGCTGGTCTGGCCGTGGCAGCGGCTCTGCTGTGGTGGGGGGGAGTCGGTCAGGCCCTTCCCCAACAGCCGGTCCGGGCACAACTGGTGGAAAAAATCCAGAAGGTGCTGGCGGAGCTTCCTTACTACGGCATGTTCGACCACCTGGTCTTTGAACTGGAAGAAGACCGCGTCACTCTGGGCGGCTACGCCTTTCAAACCGTCTTGAAGACCTGGGCGGAGCGGGAAGTGTCCAGAGTCGGAGGCGTGGCAATGGTGGACAATCAGATCGAAGTGCTCCCCGCCTCAACCAACGACGACCGCATACGCATGGCCGTCTTCCGGGCCATCTACAAGGATCCGGACCTGGCCGGCTACGGGTTTGGCGGCGAGACCTGGAGAGCCTTTACTCGCAACGAGCACGAGGTCCTCTACTTTCAGCGAGAGCCACTGGGGATCTATCCCGTACACATCATTGTCAAACACGGCAATGTCATCCTGGTGGGTCTGGTCGCCAGCCAGGAAGACAAGACCCTCGCCGGCATCAAGGCCAACGGGGTCAGCGGAGTCTTCTCGGTGACCAACAATCTGCGGGTCGACACCAGGATGCAGTCGCCGTAGAACACGGGATCGAAAAACCCCGGCTTGGGGGCGACGCCTCCTCTGCGAACCGCCTGCCGAGCTTCCTGTTGCATGTCCCATCCGATTGGGGAAAGGAGAACTCCATGATCAGAAGAGACTTCGTGAAGCGCACCCTGGGTGCCGGCCTGGTGTCCAGCCTGGCGGCTTCCGCTGCCACGGCCGGCCCAGCCGTCGCTGTGGCCAAGCGCACCAGTTCGGGGAGAAGAAAGCCGCGCATCCTCTACTTCAACGACAGCCGGCACGATCTGGTCTACCACTACGAGCCGCCCATGTCCAAGCGCCAGTTCCAGGCGCCGGTGGACGAGTTGGTGGGTACTTCGGTGGAGGCGGTCTGTCTGGGCCTGGGCGACGGGCGCACCGTCTTTCACGACACCAAGGTGAGCGAGGTGTGGGGGGACCCGGTGGACAAGTGGACCCACGCCGTCTTCCACCGCGCCGGGCAGAACGTGCGTGCGGCCCTGGACCAGGGCGTCGATCCGCTGGGGGTCTGCTGCGAACGAGCCCATGCCAAGGGGATGCTGCTCTACCCCACCCTGTTGCTCAATCAGGGACAGCGCGGCGCCTCCATCGAGGAGGATGTGCGCACCTCGAAGTTTCGCCTTGAAAACAGGCACCTGGAGATTGGAGCCAAGGGAGATCTACCCAATTTCCCGGGGGCATCCAATCTGGATTTCAAGCACGAGGAGGTACGCAGTGAGCGCTTGGCGCTGATTGAAGAGGTGGCCCGGAATTACCCCATCGACGGCCTCGAGCTCCAGCTCAACTACATCAGTCCGGGACCCTACTTCTTTCACCCCAGCGAAGTGGCGGCAGGCCGCCCCCTCATGACCGCCTGGCTCAAGAGGGTCTATGAGGCACTGAAGGCCGACGACCCGGAACGGGAACTGGTGCTGCGCGTTCCCAACGACATCGACCAGGCCTATTCCCTGGGACTCGACTACCGGGAATGGATCCGGCAAGGTATCGTCGACGTTCTCGTGGGGGAGACCTATTGGGGGCGGCTGGACACCATGGCCGATTTCCGGCCGCTGGTGGAAGCCGTCAAGGGGTCCGACTGCCGCGCCTTCGCCACCATCAACAGCATTGTCAGCTCCGACCGCCTGCTGAGCGGCACCATCGAAATGACGCGGGCCACCGCTTGCAATTACTGGCAGCAGGGCGTCGACGGGCTTTACCTGGCCCAGTGGTTCGCGGGAGCCAACTGGCCCTATCGGGCCGATTTCTACGCCCAGTTGCGGGAGATCGACCATCCCGACATCATGGCCCCCAAGGACAAGTTCTATACGGTGATGACCAAGGGGGACTACGGGGGGACCCGGGGCATCCCGGCCTCCGAGGCGCAACCGACCTTGCCGGTCGAGCTGAAACCCGGCCAGACCAGCAGGGTCGAGTTCACCATCGCGGACGACCTGATGCACTGGGACCGGGAGGGCATTGTCCGGGAGGTCCTGTTGCGTCTGCGCATCGGGGTCAACGAGCGGGAACGGCTGGCCATCAGCCTCAACGGCAAGACCCTGCCGGATTCGTCGTTGAAAAAGATCAACCAGATGTACAAGATGTACGCGCCCGCCAAGCGGATCGGAGGCTACTGGTTTGTCTACAAGCTGGATCGTCAATACTGGCCCAGGCAGGGGAACAATCTGCTCGAGGTGACCCTCACCCATCGGGACCCGGACCTCGCTACCGGCCACGTTCGGCTCGGCGACATCGAACTCGAGACCAAGTATCTGATCAGCAGAAACTTCTGGGTGGACGACGATCCAGATGTCGGCCCCTATGAAAAAACGGGACGCAACTCCAGGCGTTAGCCCCCGCTCGCGGATCGACAGCCACCAACACTTCTGGCTGGCCGACGGCTTCGACTACCCCTGGATGGATCGAAACAATCCGGTGCTGTTCCGCGACTATTTGCCGCAGGACCTGGCGCCGGCACTCGAGCGCCACCGAATCGATCTCACCGTGGCCGTTCAGGCTTCCCCGAGCCTGGAGGAAACCGAATTCCTGCTGACCCTGGCGCAAGAGCACTCCTTCATCGCGGGCGTGGTCGGGTGGCTGGACCTGGAGAGCCGGGACTTCCCGCGGCAGTTGGACACCTACAGGAAGCGATCGGGATTTGTCGGGGTCCGGCCGGCAGTGGAGTTTCTGGAAGACGACCGGTGGCTGCTGCGGCCACGGGTCCTCGACAGTCTCAAGAGTATCGCTGACCTCCAGGTTCCTCTCGACCTGATCGTCTGGCCCAGGCATCTGCCCGTCGTCATTGAATTGCTGGAGCGCATCCCGGGGTTGCGGGCCGTGGTCGACCATCTGGCCAAGCCCGACATCACGGACCGCAAACTGCAACCCTGGCAAAACCATATGGCCGAGATCGCGTGCTATCGGGGTCTTTACTGCAAGCTTTCCGGGATGGCCCCCCACGGGGGGCCGGCTCCGGACCTGGCCAGGCGGGCGCAACCCTTCGTGGATCACGTGCTGGGTTGCTTCGGCGTGGAGCGGGTCATGTTTGGCAGCGACTGGCCGATTTGCCTGAACGGCAGCAGCTATGAAGAGGCGGTCGACCTGGTGCGCACCACGCTGGCTTCCGGTTGGAGTCCATCGGTCGAGTCGGCGGTGTTTGGACGGAATGCGGCCAGGTTCTATGGGCTCGAGGATGAATGAGCATGCCTGACTACTTGAGCCGTCAGTTCGGACTGGAGGGGAAGCGGGCCCTGGTGACCGGAGCCGGTCGAGGCATCGGACAAGCGGTGGCTCTAGCACTGGCCGGCAGCGGTGCCCAGGTGGCCGTGCACTACCGTCGGTCCAAACAGGGGGCAGAAGACACGGTCGATCGGATCAGGCGAGCCGGGGGAAAGGGATGGACTGTACAGGCGGATCTCGAGGGCTCGGCCGGAGCCCGGCATCTGCTGGAGCAGGTGAGTCGGCGCTGGGACGGGCTGGACGTTCTGGTCAACAACGCCGGGGACATGGTGAGCCGAAGCCTGCTGCAGCAGGCCGAAGACGACTGGATCGAAACGGTCTTAAGGGTGAACCTGCACAGCACGCTCTACGTGACTCGAGAATCCATTCCCCTGCTGCAAAGAGGTTCCGATCCCTCCATCATCAACACATCCTCGATTTCCGCTCACACCGGTGGCGCCGGGCGCGTTGCCATCTATGCGGCAGCCAAGGGGGCAATTCTCAGCCTGACTCGGAGTCTCGCCAAGGAACTGGCGCCCCGGGTGCGAGTGAATACCATTTCGCCGGGTGTCATTCTGACCGATATTCATGACCGCCTGAATACCCCTGAAGCGCTGGAAGCCCTTGCCCGCCAGACACCTCTGGGCCGAAACGGCCACCCCGACGAATGCGCCGGGGCGGTGCTCTTCCTGGCAGGAGCGGCCTCTTCGTTCATTACCGGACAGGTCATCGAGATCAACGGTGGATTGTGGATGGGATAGATGAGCCTGCGAATCGCTGTCGCTCAGATTTCATCCGAGTCCAACCATTTCGTGACGGGTCTGGCCGGGCTGGACTTCTTTCGCACCACCGGCTACCTGCTGGAGGGCCCCGAACTCCTGGACCTGGGCCGGTCGGACACCGAGGTCGGCGGTTTTCTTTCCATCCTCCAGTCCGAGGAGCAGGTCGAGGTGGTCCCGCTGGTGGCTGCCCGGGCCAACTCCGGCAATCCGCTTTCGGCGGAATGCTACCGCTCCCTGAAGCGGCTGCTGCTTGAAGGGTTGCGCCGGAATCGGCCCGTTCACGGCATCCTCCTCTCCTGTCACGGCTCCATGGGGGTGCAGGACCTGGACGACCCCGAGGGGGACCTGGCCGGAGCCCTCCGCGATATCATCGGCCCCCGGGTTCCCCTGGCCCTCACGCTCGACCTCCATGGCAACCTGACCCGGTCCATGGTTCAGTCGGCGGATAGTGTGGTCGGTTACCATCCCTATCCTCACCGGGACGCCTTCCAGACAGGTCAACACGCGGCCGGCCTGTTGCTGCGGGCCGTCAAAGGTCAGAGCCGCCCGGCCATGGCGCTGGCCCGCTTGCCCCTGATTCTGACCAGCTTCAACGCCTCCACCGAGGGGGACGGCCCCTTTGCCCGGCTTCGGCGTGAAGCGGACCGGATGGAGCAGACGCGGCCGCAGGTGCTCTCGGCCTCGGTCTTCAACCTGGGCGCCTATATCGACGTTCCGGAAATGGGTTGCAGCTCGCTGGTGATAACCGAGGGCGATGAGGCCCTGGCCGGGGAGTTGGCCCGCCGGCTGGCCCTTCGCCACTGGAACGAGCGCGAGGCCTATCGAGTCGAGCCACTGACCGTGGCCGATGCCGTGGAGCGCGGACGCCGCATTCAGGGAGGCCCCGTCCTCCTGCTGGACACTGCCGATACCACCGGGGGCGGCGCCGCCGGCGACGGCATCGCGCTGGTCCGAGAGCTGATCGGGCTCGGCGTCGAGGAGTCCTGCCTGGCCATGGCGGTCGATCCCCAAGCCGTTGGCGACTGCTGGCATCGGGAGCCCGGCAGCCGGTTCCAGGTGGAGTTGGGACACCGCCTGGACCCCCAGTGGGGCAAGCCCCTGGCGCTCGGGGCGATGCTGCGGCGGAAGTCGGAGGGCCGCTTCCGTTACCGGGGCGGCATCCTGGGAGGCACCGAAGTCTCCATGGGGCGCTCGCTGGTCCTGCAGACCGGCAACCTCCAGTTGCTGGTCACGAGCCGTCCCACCTACGAATGGGCCGACGAGCAGTACCGTTCGCTGGGACTGGATCCCCGCCAGGCCAAGTTTGTCTGCGTCAAGAACATGATGAACTTCCGGGTGGGCTACGCCGGCATCATGAAGGACTTCTTCGTGGTGGCCGTTCCCGGACCCACGCCCGCCGATATGCGCATGCTGCCCTTCCGGCGCATTGGCAGGCCGGTTTACCCGCTGGATGCCATGCCCGAGACCATTGAGCCTGAGATGACGCTTCGGCGCTATCCCGGTCGGTGACGACTGGCGCTCGTCGGTCAGGCCGCGGATTCGCTCTTGAGAAAGGCCTCCCGCTGGCGGCGAAAGAAGTTGACGAGGTGGTAGCCGGTCAGGTAGCTGAACGGCGGTCTTCCCCCGGTATAGTGCCCGCAGGGAAGAAAGACCTTTTGCACCCGGATTTGCTCACGCTCCACCTGGTCGAAGAGCCGCCGCGAGAGGTCGGGAGGGAAAGACAGGTCGTAGAGGGTCGAAAGCATCAGCATGGGGCGTGAATTGCCTCTGAGCCTGGAGACGTAGGCAATCGGGCTCAGCGCCAGCCAGGCTTCGCGAACTTCCTCCAGGGTCATGTGCCGTTCCAGGGTCTTGCGGATATGGGAGGTGGTGATTCCCCGCCACACCACGTCTCCAAAGTAACTCGACACGTGGTTGAAGGCCCCCAGGTCGAGCCGCGGATCGTGCACAAAGGCCAGCCAGCCCACGCAGGAACCGATGCTGGTTCCCAGCAGCCCGATGCGACGAATCCCCTGGACTGCCAGCCAGTCGGCGGCTCGACGCACGTCCAGGACTGCCTGCCGGACTGCCTGGATGGTGCGGCCGATGTTGGGGCCCACCATGTAGTCGGCGCGTTCCAGGCCGTCCGGGCGGCGCCGGTCGTGGTAGGGCAGGCTGAGACGCAGGGCGCCGACACCGAAGCGCTGCAATGCCTTGCAGAGTCCGACGTGGGCCTGCTCGTCGCCGTTCCACTGTGGAAGGACGATGGCGGCCATCTCGCCTCCCGGATAGTAGCGCGCATGCACGGTGTTGTTTTCGGGATAGGGCGTCCGGATGGCGCTGGGAAAGCGCAGCCAGAAGCCGTCGAAATCGAATTGGCCGGGCTCGGAGGGTGGAGGGGCGAAGTAGGTTTGGCTGGCGGCCAGGGCCTGCCGGTTGTGCTCTTGAATGCGTTGGAGCGGGTCGCCGCCCGGGTGCGCGCCACCGAGGAATTCTTCTCCCCATTCGAAGGGTCTGACCAGGCGGCGGTCGATGTCCCTCTGGTGGAACCGCCTCTCCAGAGTGTGAATGAGTGGGCGCAGGAGCATGGAGTCGGGTTCTCTCTTGTCCCAATGCTGCAGGGACTGTGCAGGCCCTGACCTCGGGCGGCGGTCCCAGCCGAGTCCATTGCTCTGCGCCGCCGCGGAGCCGCGACAAGGCTATGCCAACGAGCCATGGCCATCAAGCCCAATCGGTGGAGCAATCACCGGGCATTCCTGCTGATTCTTCGAAGACTTTCCGAACACCAACCAGGAATGAATGCCATCACCAAGATGTTGTAATCTTAGATGTATACGACCCATGCGGCGCGTGGTTAACACCTTGAGACAGGGGAATCGGATGAAAACTACCGTCAACATTGATGACCGCTTGCTGGAAGAAGCTCAACGCCTTACCGGCCTGACGAGCAAGTCGGCACTGATCCGGGAAGGGTTGGGTGCGCTCAATGAGCGTGAAAGCGCTCGGCGGTTGGCGCGTCTTGTCGGAACCGAGCCACAACTGAAATCGGTCCCGCGCCGGCAGGTTCGCTTGAGATGATTCAGGTCGGTACTCGGTCTGGATTCGCCATCTGAGTGCCGAGCAATTTATGGGAAGGGACTATGAGGGTTTCGGTTACCGAGCTGGCCGACTTCAGGAGGTTCAGGGAAACCGACCAGGCGTTCGAAGAGTGGTTGGCGCGCTGGAAGCGACTGATTCCTCCGACGCCGGCAATGCGGGCCGGCACCAGGTTTCACAGGTTTCTGGAGACTGGAGGTCGCGACTACGCCGACCGGATTGTATTCAAACTGGATTTCATTCCGATCAAGCCCGATTCCTGCGAGGTGTCCTTGTCCCGGGAGTTTGCCATTGGCGGGGAGACTGTGAGGCTGGTTGGCCGTCTGGATGCCATTCGGGGCAAGACCATTCTGGATTACAAGTTGCTGAGTCGTTACCCCAAGGTGGAGAAGTATTCGGGGAGTGTTCAGTGGCGCTCCTATTTCGTGCTCTATCCGCAGGCGGAGCGGTTTCGGTATCAGTTCTTCATCCGCGGTTATTCCGGGGACCCTCAAGTGGTTGTGGTGCGGGGCGTTCGGGAGTGTGCCTTCTCCCGGTATCCGGCTGTGGAGGATGACGTGACCGCATTGTTGGGGGACTATCGAGCCTTTATTCGCGAGATGGAAGCCATAGGCAAGATTACCCCGGAAGATCATGCGGCCCGGCAATCGCGTCGCCGCAGGTCGAAACCGAAGTCGGAGTGACAGCGGCTTATCGGTAGTTAACGCACCGGAGGGTCAATCCAGGGATGGGTTGGGAGGAAGGCGACAAGCGGTTGAAGTATCGCTTCGATTCCCTTCTTCCGGCTTGACAGCCTTAGCTAGACTTAGCTATATTGGATTTCCCATGAAGAAAGTCAACATGCACGAAGCCAAGTCGCAGCTCTCGCGGCTGGGAAAGTTGGCCTGGGACGGCGAGCAGATCGTGATCGCCAAGGCCGGCGAGCCTTATCTGCGCCTGGTGCCCTACCGTGAGCGGAAAGTCAGGCGCAAACCTGGGGCGCTGAAGGGACAAATCTGGATTGCTCCGGATTTTGACGAGACTCCCCAGGAAGTGATCGATTCGTTCTACAACTCCAAAATCTTTCCGGACGAAGACGAATAGTGGCGCGTCTACTGCTGGATACTCACACCGTCCTATGGTGGTTGACCGACCCCGATGAACTACACAGAGACGCTTTTCAATCCATTGAGTGCCAACAGAACGAGGTTTTTGTCAGCTCGGTCAGCGGCTGGGAGATCGCCGTCAAGCGGGCGCTGGGGAAACTGAAGGCTCCAGATAATCTGGAAGCGGCGGTCAAGGCACAAGACTTCATCCCTCTGAATCTCACGTTTCTTCACGCCGAGCAGGCGGGCGCGCTTCCGCCGCATCACGGAGACCCGTTCGACCGAATGCTGATCGCGCAGGCTCAGGTGGAGGGACTGATCCTCGTCACCCGGGATATTCGAATTCCCCGCTATGGGATTCGCACGATGAGCGCCTGAAATAAGTCAGGAGTTTGAAGGTAGAAGTAAGAAAAAGGAAGCGGGAAGTCGGATCTGCCGGATCAAGGAAATGAAGAACAGACAGCAGTGACTCTAAACTTCTCACTATGTCCTTCCTCCTTCAAACTTCCTCCTTCAAACTTCAAACTTCCCCCTTCAAACTTCATCCTTCAAACTTCGCGAGGCGTGATGGTTGACGTGGTGGGATTGGGGTGTTGCTGCTTCGACCTGCTGGGTGTGGTGCCGCACATGCCGGGGCCGGATGAGGAGATCCGCATGCTCGAGACCCGGCAGCAGGGAGGTGGCGAGGTGGCCACCGCCCTGGTCACCCTGGCGCGATTGGGGTGCTCGGTGGCCTGCGCCGGCAAGGTCGGTGACGACGCCTTCGGCAACTTCATTCGCAGGGAACTGGATCAATTCGGGGTCGACACCAGCCACCTCCTGGTGGAGCCAGGCGCTCTCTCCCAGGCCTCGGTCGTGCTGGTGGACCGAGCCACCGGGCAGCGCAGCATTCTGGCCTGCGTGCCCACCTTTAGCGAGTTGCTGCCGTCGCAGTTGCCGCCGGGGTTGATCGAGCAGGCCAGGGTCCTGCACCTGGACGGGATTCACCGAGCAGCCGCAGTGGCAGCCGCCGGGCGGGCCCGGCGGGCGGGGGTGCCGGTGGTGCTGGATGCCGATGTTCTGGCCCTGGAAGGCGACATCTCCGAGGTGCTGCGGCGGACAGACGTCCTGATTGCCTCGCTGGCCTTTGCCGGCTCTTTTGCCAAAACAGAAGACCCGGACCGGGCCATCGACCGCTTGCTGGACTACGGACCTTCGGTGGTGCTGGTCACCCTGGGGGAACAGGGCTGTCGCGGACAGGCTGAGGGGCGGAGGTTCCAGCATCCCGCCTTTCCGGTGGAGGCGGTGGATACCACCGGGGCGGGCGATGTCTTCCACGGTGCCTTTATCTACGGGATGCTGCAGCAGTGGGAACTGATGAAAACGGTCGAGTTCGCCTCGGCGGTGGCGGCCATCAAGTGCAGGCGGCTGGGGGGCCGAACCGGCATTCCCGATCGACAACAGGCCCTTCGATTTCTCCGGGACAGGAATTCACGCTACTTTCAAACGGATGGGCCGGAAGGGAGCCAGCCATGAGCAAGGAACGAACCGTCGACGTCGGCAAGAAGGTCCGCTACGATCGCATTGTCAATCCCGGTACCGGCAAAACAGTGATGATCCCTCTGGACCATGGCGTCATCCTGGGCCCCATGGCGGGTATCGAGGACCCCCGTGAAACGGTGCGGCGAGTGGTGGCCGGGGGGGCCGACGCCGTCATCTTCAACGCGGGAATGGCGGGGAACCTCTACCCCAAGTACGCGAACCGCTGCGGCTCGGTCTTCAATCTGAGCAATATCATCACCGGCGAAAACGACCTCACCCTGATCAGCAGCGTCGAGTACGCCCTGAAGCAGGCCGCCGACGCCATTTCGGTTCAGGTCATGGTGGGCTCGCCCCACGAGAGGCACATGCTCGACAACTTCCGCCGGGTGACCGAGGAGTGCCAACGCTGGAGCCTCCCCCTGCTGGCCATGATGTACCCGACCGAGGAGCTGCTGAAGCAGCGTGGCGCCGAGGCCGAGTTGCTGGCGGCTCGCGCCGGGGCCGAGTTGGGCGCCGACATCGTCAAGACCTCCTATACGGGAGACCCGCGGACTTTCGAGAAGCTGGTGGCCACCTGCCCGGTACCGGTGGTGGTGGCGGGGGGACCCAGGAAGGGGACCACCCTTGACATGCTGGAGATGGTCAGGGCGGCCATGGATTGCGGAGCCGCCGGGGTGGCTCTGGGGCGAAACGTCTGGCAGAGTTCCGACCCGGCCCGAACCACCCGCGCCTTGGCGGACATCATCCATCGGGGGAAGAAACCGGACGAGCTTGAGGGTGCATGGGAGTGAGAGGGAGGTTAGCCTACTCCTCAGGCGGCGTGGTGCGGTCCTTCTTCAGCCGCCCCCTGCGCTTCTTGTCGGCAAGGCGGCGCTCGCGGCTCCCTCCGGTGGGTTCGGTGGGGAGGCGCTTGCGGGGCCGGGCCAGAGCCTCCCGGATCAGGGTCTCCATCCTGTCCAGGGCTGCTTCCAGGTTTTGACCCTGGAGGCGATGCTTGCCGCTGACGACCCGCAGATTGCCCTGCCGGTCGAGCCGAGTCGCCAGCTTGGTTCGGATGCGTTCCACCGAGGGATTGCCGATTACTTCGGCGGCGCCTTCAAGGTCCAACCGAAGGTCCACCCTGGTCTCCACCTTGTTGACGTGCTGGCCTCCCGGCCCTCCCGAGCGGGAGAATGTCGTACTCAGCAGTCCGGCAGGCAGCAGACGCCTCGGTGAAATCCGCAGGTCTCGCAGCTTCGATGCCATCTCAACTGTCTCTCGATCGATGATTCGGTCGTTCAGCGATAACAGGATTGTTCCTTATGGGAGAGTATCACCCGGCCTGTCTGTCGCATAGTTTCTGAGAGGGGGCCCCACCTTTTTGAGCCGATTTCGGTGTTGGCGAATCTCTGCGCAGAGCAGGCAGAAGGGTTGAATGAGGCCACCTCCGCTCGCCGGCCTCCTGACGATTTCTGGCTGGAACAACCATACCTGAAGCCTTATGCTAGAGTTTTTTGGTGGCCGTTTCCGAGGTGAGACACCTTTCCATCCTGGTGCCAAGTCGACTGCGATCATGACATTCCAGCTATCTCACCCCATCCTCCGCTTTCTGACGGTGGCAGCCTTGGTGCTGTTGCTGCTCCCCGCGGTCAGTCTCTCCGGTACTGCCGAGAACCGAAGGCCCGATCGCTCGAAAAGGCTGAGGTTCGAGCGACCGCTGCCCGAGTTCGAGCTGAAGGACCTGAAGGGAAGGACCTGGACGCTGTCTGACCTGAAGGGAAGGGTGACCCTGATCAACGTCTGGGCCACCTGGTGCGCTCCCTGCCGGGTGGAGCTCCCCTACGTGCAGAGGCTCCACGAGGCTTTCGAGAACGTCCCCGGGTTGCAGGTGCTGACTCTCAACCTGGACGAGGACCCAAGACTGGTCCCGGGATACATGCAAGCCGGCGGTTACACCTTTCCGGTGATCCGCTCCTTCCAGTTGGCCGAGAAGATTCATCCCGTCAGCGAGGTTCCGCAGAACTGGCTCATCGATCCCAAGGGGAGGCGGTCGGTGCAGAGCTTGAATGGGCATGGGGAAGTGTGGCTGCGGCGGGTTCGGGCCCTGATGGAAAGGGTGCTGGGGAAGCCGTAGTCTCAAACACGCCCGGACTCTCCTCAAGGAGGCAAGCGTCATGCTCAACCGCAGGGAGATTCTCAAGACGGCCCTGGTGAACCCCTGGTGGGCCGGCGAGCCCTACGCCCAGGCCACCCGCGGATTGCCTCCGCTGAAGATCCGGGAGGTCAAGGTCATCGCCACCAGCCCGCGGCCCCACTATTCCTGGGTTTTCGTCAAGGTCATCACCAGCGAGCCCGGACTCTACGGGCTGGGGTCGGCCAACAACGCCTACCTTTCCTGGGCCGTCAAGGCCGCCATCGAAAAACACCTGGGTCCCTTCTGGGTTGGCAAGGATCCCGAGCGCATCGAGGACCTGTGGCAGTGGACCCATGTCCGTTCCTACTGGCGCAACGGAAGCGTCACCAACGTTGCCCAGGCGGCTCTGGATATGGCCCTCTGGGACATCAAGGGCAAGCGGGCCAACATGCCGCTCTATCAGCTTCTGGGCGGAAAAGTCCGGGACGCGGTGCCTCTCTACGCCCACGCCAGCGGCGAGACCCCCGAAGCCTGCGTGGAAGGTGTGCAGTCGTACATGGAGCAGGGTTTTCGGCACATTCGTGTTCAGATGGGAGGCGGCTACGGTGGAGGCGGCTTCGTGCCGCCGGGAGAGGGGAGCCGACCCGAGAGCGGTTTCCGGGGTCCGGCCTTCGACGAGGAACGCTACCTGGAGACGGTCCCCAAAATGTTTGAGCAGGTGAGGGAAAAGCTGGGCTGGCAGGTCAAGCTTCTCCACGACGTCCACGAACACCTGACGCCGACGCTGGCCCTGGAGTTCGCCAGGCGCATGCAGCCCATTCGCATGTTCTTTGTGGAAGACATTCTCCCGCCCGAGCAGATCGATTACTTTCGGCAAATCCGGGCTCTCACCTCCACCCCCATGGCCATGGGGGAGTTGTTCACTCACCCCCATGAATGGCGGCCCCTGATTTCCGAGCGCCTGATCGACTTCATCCGTTGTCGGGTCTGCGCCATTGGAGGGATCACCCAGGCCAGGAAGATTGCAGCTCTGTGCGAGCAGTTTGGGGTCCGGACGGCCTGGCAGGAAGGCGGCGAGAACGATCCGGTGAATCAGTTGGCGGCCTACCACGTGGACTTGACCATCCCCAGCTTCGGCATCCAGGAGGACAATGTCTTTCCGGAAGAAGTTCACGAGCTGATGCCGGGGACGGCCCGCATTCGCGGCGGCTACCTCTACGGCAGCGACGGTCCGGGCCTGGGCATCGACATCGACGAGGCCATGGCCGGCCGCTACCCCCTGGCGGACGACCACCGCAACGCCGATTGGACCACGGTCCGGGCAGTGGACGGCTCCCTGGTGAAGCCTTGAGGGTCCGTCACGGTATGCACCTGCGGTTTGGTCATCAAGAAATTTTCGAGCGATAGCCACCTGGGCGCCAGCCCCTGGAATGCTCCATGCCCAAGAGAATAGCCATCATCGGCGCCGGGATCTCCGGCCTGGGGGTCGCCTGGGCGCTGAACAGGCATCCGGACCGATTCGACTTTCGGCTCTACGAAGCCAACGACCGCATCGGCGGCAATGCGGTTACGGTCGACATGCCTCAGGCGGATGGGACTTCCATCCCCTTCGACATTTCGGTGACTGCCTGCATCCCCAGGGTGTATCACCACATCGTTCAATTCATGAAACAGCACCGGATCCAACTCATCGACACCAGGTTCAGCTACAGCGTGAAGTATCAGGATGAGATCTACGCCCACGATCTGGACACGACCATTCGGCGGAAGCTGCAGCCGGAGATCGTCAAGTTTCAAAAGGTGCTTGCATTTCTGAAGACCTTCAATTGGCTGAATCGCTCCAGGTCCACCCTTCTGGCCATGCTCAATCCCTTCAACTACGTGAGCATGGGGACCGTCCTCAACTGGGGAAGATTTTCCGGGGACTTCCGGTACAAGATCCTGAAACCCATGTTCGTGAATTTCCTGATGGCAACCAACGTGTTCGACATGCCGGCAGCGCTGTTCTCCTACTACCTGGAGTTTTTCGATATCGAGCGCGCCACCCCCATGAAGACCTGGGATCAGGGCACCCGGCGCATCTATGAGGCCATGTCAGCCGATTTCAGGGAGAAGATTCTGCTGAACTGCCCGGTGCGAAAAGTGTATCGAGGGGAGACGGGGGTAAAGGTGGAGGATGCGCAAGGCCGCACCACAACCTTCGATGAAGTGGTATTTGCCTGCAATGCCAATCAAACCCTGATGATGCTGGATAAGCCGACCCGGTTCGAAACCTTCCTCCTTTCGACCATACGTTACGAAAGCGAGCTTCATAACCATACGATCGTTCACTCGGATGCGTCGGTTCTGCCCGAGAACGAGGCCCGGCCGCTGGAAACCCGAAGCAACCACATCGAGCAATACGGAGCCAGGCCCGACAACTACGAAATCACCTACATCATGCACAACCAGCAGCCCTGGGCTCACAACTCGGACAAGCCCTGCCTGGTGACCTACAATCCCCTCAAGCCGGTGGATGAAGGGAAAATCATTCGGAAGCGGTGGTTTCAGCACATCGTTCACGATGTCCGGCATATTGCCCTGCTGGTGTTCTTGTTCCGGTTCATTCAAGGGAAGCGGAGATCCTGGCACTGCGGGGCCCACACGCTGATCAACAGCCAGGAAACCTGCTTCGTGACAGGTCTTGCCGCAGCCAGACAGATGGGCGCCGGTTATCCCTTCGAAGATCCCGAAGCCAGGAAGTGGTTCAATTTCTACGGTCAAACCCTGTACGGCTGGCGATTCAGGCGGATCTGAGCGGGTGTCTCATCTGGAATCCCGGGGCTTGCGGATGTCCGGGAGGATCAGACTGGCGGCCCAGCCGACGGTAAAGGAGACCAGGTTGGCCAGGAAGAGGGTCAGCCAGGGATGGAAGGGGTAGCGCAGGGTCTCGGCGAGCTGGGCCGCCCAGGCCATTCCCAGCTCGGCGCCAGCCCAGGCAAGGGCCTGGTCGATCAGGGTCCAGGCCGAGATCAACACGCCGCAGGCCAGGCCGACATACACCCCCAGGGCATGGGCCCGCTTCACGAAGAAGGCCAGCAGGAACATCCCGAACAAACCCCCGCCCAGAATCGAGAAGACGGTAAAGCTGAACTGCAGCGCCTGCTCCACGCCCAGCAGCAGCACCAGTCCCACCCCCAGGCCGAGCAGCCCCCAAAAGGCCGAGGCGGCCCTGCCCAGGATCAACTGGGAGCGGTCGCTGGCCTTGGGCCGGAAGTGGAGGTAGAAGTCCCGCACCGTGACCATGGCCATGCTGTTGATCATGGTGTCCAGGCTGGACATGGCCGCGGCGCACATGCCGGCCAGGATGACCCCGGTCATCCCCGCCGGAATGTGGGTCACCACGAACCAGGGGAACACCTCGGTCTCGCTGGCCGCGATGTGGGCCGGCAGCTCGGCGGGGTGCAAGCTGTAATAGGAAAAAAGTAAGCTGCCGATCAACATGAAGAGGTTCCAGGTCACCACGCAACCGATGGCTCCGAACCAGATGGCTTTCTGGGCTTCGCGAGTCGAAGGCGAAGCCAGGTACCGCTGGGCGGCATCTTGCTGGACGGTGTAGTTGCTGAGGAAGCCGAAGACGCCGTAGGCGACGGTGACCAGCACGGTCATTTCGCTCAGATCCAGCGACCAGTCCACCATCCTGAACTTGTCCGATTCATTGGCAACACTCAGAAGCTGGGAGCTTCCGTCCTCTCCGAACCACAGCATGGCCAGACAGAAGAGTCCCCCGCCGAACAGGGTCACCGACTGGATCACGTCGGTCCAGATCACGGCCTCCAGACCCCCCAGTATGGTGTAGACCAGGGCGATCACGCCGCTGACCAGCACGATGGTGAAGGGGCTCCATCCGGTCATGGCGCTGATGGCCTTTGCCATCAGGAACAGGACCAGTCCGGAGCGGAACAGACGGCTGATCAGGTAGAAGCAGGAGGTGTAGCAGCGGGCGCCGTAGCCGAAGCGCTCCTCCAGGAACTCGTAGGCGCTCATGCGGACGCGCTGCCGGTAGAAGGGGATCACCACCAGGGCAATGAAGATGGCGGCCAGCGGAAACATCATGTTGCCGAGATGGGGTCGCCAGTCACCGCCGTAGGCCTGTCCCGGTAGGGCAATGAAGGTCGCAGTGCTGATGGAGGTTCCAAAGAAGGAGCAGCCGACGGCCCACCAGGGGATGGACCGCCCGCCGATGAAGTAGGCCTCGGTGTCGGTCTGCCGTCGGGCCAGGCGGGTTCCCAGCCAGGCGACCACTGCCAGGTAGGCTGCGACCACGATCCAGTCAATAGGGGCCATGGGTTAACTCAACCGGTCAGGTGGAACGAAAAACAGAAAGGGGAAGCGGCCGGACCTTCCCCCTTCCCGCGGCCTTTTTCGTTGACATCCCCAAAGGCCGGATATAGCCTAGCGCTCCTCCCTCAAAAACCATACACCTTCCATCACTCGGCAGTGAGGTACGCCTTTGCGACCTGCGCTTCAGGGCCGCTTGTCCGGTTTGCGCCCGAGTGCGTCCGCGGGCCGATGCTTCCCTGCCAACCGAAGCAAAAGGGGGATCTGCATGAGAAAGCACACTTTGACGATCGTCTGTTTGACCTTGCTGCTCGCTCTGGCGAGCAGCGCCGGCCCGACTCAGGCGGAGCCGATCAAGAGTCAAGCCAACACGCCTCAGAAGAATGGGGCCGGGAAAATGCCTTCCAAGGCCGTCGACATCAACACGGCCACCGAAAAGCAACTGTCCTCGCTGCCCGGGATCGGGCCCCGAATGGCCAAGCGGATCATCGAGGCCCGGCCCTTCAAGTCGATTCAGGGGCTGAAGCGGGTGAAGGGCATCGGTGACAAGAAGTTCGAGCGGCTCAAGTCTCACGTGGTCTGCGAAGCCAAAGCGAGCCAATGAGGCCGCACCTCTGTATTACTTTCTGCCCTTGGGCCCGGCGATCTGCCGGGCCTTTTTTTGCCGACCTAGCCGTCGCAGCTCTCCACTCCCGACGCCATCACCAGAGCACCACCAGGACCAGGTAGGCCACCAGCGCCAGAAACAGACCGTTCCAGGTCGAGGGTTGACCGTACCAGGGCAATCCGCCGGGCGGGACGTCGAAGGGGTACTCGGGCGCAGAGGAAAGCTCCTGGCGCGATTGCTCCAGCCAGCTTCCCCGGGTTGCTGCCAGGGGTTCAGGGACCCAGTCCCGGCGCTCGGAGGGATCCCGATGGCCAAAGCGGACGGTGAGCCCCCGCAGCTCCCGGCCCGACATCCATCCCCATCGCCAACTGAGCCCCACCATGGTTCCGGCGGTAACCAGCGGGCTCCAGAGATAGGCCCACCAGGTATTGGTCCACCACAGGGGCAGGGGCCATTGCAGGGCTTCTCCCAGCAGGGCGCTGAGGCCGTAGCCGATCCCGGCCAACAGGCCCGCCAACCCGGCGCGGCGATGGACCGGAGTCAGGGTTCCCATGACGTACATGGTGAACAGGGGCATCACGGTCACGCTGGTGATGCGCAGATAGAATCGGACCATGCCGTCCTGCAGAAAGGGAATGTAGAGGAAAGAGGCGGCGATGATGAAGGGTGTCGCCCAGCGGGAAACCCAGAGGTAGTGGGCGTCGTTTCGTCCCTTCACCAAAAACCGGGCGTAGACGTCTCGGGTGAAGACGGCCGCCAGCGAGGAGCCGATGGAGTCGTAGGTGGAAATCCCTCCCGCCAGCACCCCCGCCACCACCAGCCCCACCAGTCCGGGGGTCAGGTACTCCTGCACCAGGAGCGGGTAGATCTGGTCGGGGGCCGGAAGCTCCGGCATGACCGCTCTCCCCAGAATTCCCAGGGTGATGTTGAACCACATCACTCCCACGGTCACCACGCTGGCGGTCAGGGCGGCGGTCTTGAGGTCCCACTCCGAACGGGCCGCCAGCAGACGCATGGACTGGGAGTGGTTCACCAGGCAATAAGCTATCAGGACGATGACCCAGCCGAAGATGATCAGGGGGGCCGGCACCCCCGGCTGGTCCCGGCCGATGTGCAGCATGGATTCCGCCAGTTGGGGATCGATCTGCTGGAATCGGCTCTCCAGGCCCGACCACCCCCCGACCGCGCTCCACAGAGCCCACCACAGGATGACCGATGCCATCAGCATCACGATGGACTGCAGCGCGTCGGTGGCGGCGACCGATCGGAGTCCGCCGGTGGCCGTGTAGAGGGCGGCCGCCATGGCGATGGCAGCGACCAGCCACCAGGCGGAGCTCCCCCATTGGGTCAGGATCGAGAAGGTAAGATAGAGCGAGAAGGCGATATTGCCCAGGACGTTGGTGCGGTTCTGGATCTGAATGAAGGCGCTCAACAGGCGGGCACCCGGACCGAAGCGGTATTCCAGGTACTCGGCATTGGTGAACATGCCGCCGCGGTAGAGCGGCAGGAATACGAAGTAGGCCGCCACCATCCAGCCGATGGGCAGCCCCAGCCACCAGGTCGCCAGGTTGGAGAGCCCGAAGGTATAGGCGCCGCCGACCACGGCCACGTAATCCCCGCTGTCCACGGCGGTGGCGAACATCGACAGCCCCACCATCCACCAGGGCAGGCTCTTGGCGGCCAGCAGCCAGTCGGAGGAACGCCGGGTGCGACGGGAGAGCCGCAGCCCGTAGCCGACGATGGCGCCGTTGGCGGCAACCACGATGAACCAGTCCAGCAGGGTCATGAGAAGAGGATCGAGTGTTTGGGGGAAGTGGCGACCCCGGGTTCAGCCGGAGGCCGACGGTCGTCCCTGGGGCGAAAGCCGCCGCCCGTTCGGGATAGTTAGCTGAAGTTCACCATCATGGACTGATAGATCTCGGTGGCCTGCAGGACTTGCCGGCACTCCACCCATTCCACGGCCCCGTGCGCCTGGTCGATGCTGCCGGGACCCAGCACGATGGCCGGAGTTCCCACCGAAGTGAACTTGCTGGCGTCGGTGCCGTAGGGGACGCCCGCAACGGTGGAGTTGCCCAGGACCGCTTGGGAGGCCTGGCAGGCTGCTTGCACGACGGGGGAATCCTCGGAAGTTTCCATGGCGTTGTCCAGAAGGAAGGGCTCTTCCAGGCTCACCTTCAACTCGGGGTCGGCCGCCCGAGCCCGCTCCAGCGCTTCTTCGAATTCCGCCAGCGTGTCTTGGGGGGACTCTCCCGGAATGGTGCGGCGGTCCACCTCCACCACGCACTCGTGAGGCACGAAATTCACCTGGGCGCCCCCGTGGATCACCCCGATGTTGAGGGTGGGGCCGCCGGTCAGGGGGTGGTCTTTCCGCTGCAGGCTGGGCAGGATGTCTCTTTCGATGTCGGTGATCAGCCGGGCCATCTTGACGATGGCGTTGATCCCCAGATAGGGCTTGGAGCTGTGGGCCGCCACTCCCTCCACCCGGATGCGAAAACGGGCCAATCCCTTGTGGGCGCGGATCACCGCCAGGTCGGTGGGCTCGGCCACCACCACTGCCTCCGATTTCACCGTGGCCGCCAGGCTAAGGGCGCCGCGAAAGAGATACTCCTCGTCCACCGCCCCCGCAAACTGAATGGTGCAGGGGGGGACTTGGCCCGATTCCTTGAGGCGCTTCATGGCGTGGATCATGGCCACGCCGCCGGCCTTGGTGTCGCAGGACCCCCGTCCGTAAAGGAGACCGTCCCGTATATGGGGCTCGAAGGGAGGGATGGTCATGACCCCCACCGAGGCCGTGTCCATGTGACACTCGAACAGGAGCACCCGTTGGGGGTCCCGGCCTTCCAGGGTGCCGATGAAGTTGCTTCGCCCCGGCAGCACCTCCCGGGTTTCGCAGCTCATTCCGGCCGCGTCGAAGAATTCGGAGAGGTATTCTACCATCGCCGATTCGCCCCTCTGGCCGCCGGGCAATCCGGGATTGACGCTTTCAATGGCCACCACGTCCTGCAGCGTGGCCAGCACCTCGTCTTGGCTGCGAGTCCAGGTTTCCCCCATCGTTTCCTCTCCTTGTGCGGATCTTCGGCTCGGACCACCGGTCCGGCCCAATCCTAGCAGTTTCTGTTCGTCAACGGTTTCCGCAAACGGAGCTCCCGGACGACTTCTCTTCTCGGACACTTGCCCGAACGCGTTCAGGCAGACCCCTGGACCCTGGGCACTCCGGCCTGAAGGAGCATTCGGCGAGCCGCTTCCCGGTAGCGTTCCCGGACGTCGCGGGTGGGAGGGCGGCAGCGGCTGGAAGGCAGGCCCACCAGCTCCATGCACAGCTTGTCCAGATAGCCGTCGCCCGAGGTGTACTCCTGCTCGATCTGCGACCAAAGCTTCATGAAGGGTTGCGCTGCCCGGGTCAACATGTCCTGAACCTCCGGGTAGTCCTTCCGTTTCATTTGCTCGATCAGCCGGGCTCCCCACTCCGGCCAGTAGTTGCAGACGTGGACCTCGAAGCCTCGGGCCCCCAGTATGTGGCTTGCCACGAAGTGCATCTGGTTGTCGATCACCGAAAACCGCCGGCCGTAGGCTTGCACCACCTGCTCGAAGGACATCCAGTTCGGGTGGGGCGTGGCCCACTTGAGACCCACCACGTTGGGTATTTCCGCCAGCCTGCCGACCAGGCCCAGAGAGACCCCGGTGCTGGTCCAGAAGGTGTTGTAGACGATGATGCCGACATCGGCGGCTTCAGCGGCCGCGACCACGTATTCGTAGAAGTCCTCTTCGGAATGGCCGAAGTAGAAGGGACAGGAGACTTGGATGTAGTTGGCGCCGAGGTCCCGGGCGGCCCGGGCCAAACGGCGCAGCTCGGCGGTGCTGGTGGTCTGGGCTCCCATGGCTACCGGGGCCCGTCCCTCCACCGCCTCGACCACCGTTTTGGCCACGACCACCCGCTCCTCAAAGGTCATGGTGGAGAAATCGCCGGCGGCGCCCCCAGCCAGGAAGACGGCGTTGCCGCTCTTGAGGCCTCCCCCCAGCAGGAAACCCACGTGCCTCCGGATTCCTTCCAGGTTCAACGACAGCTCGGCGTCGTCGTGAAACAGTGTGGGGACGGTGACGTAGCAACCGGACAAGCGTCGTCGGGCCTTATCGAAATCCATGGGTGATGGTTCTCCTGGTCAGTCTGTTGCGAACGTTGGGGATGCAGGGGCGTTCGGGGCGAAGTTCCCTCCGGCCGCTCCCTGGCGCCCAGATTTTACGTCATCCGCGGCCGAATGCGCTGTGCTGGTTTGCAAACTTTTCCAGTTTGTCCGCTATGCGGACTACTGCCGGCCCAGGGCCCACCAGCAGAGCAGGCCCACTCCGGCAACCAACAGGCTTCGCAGGCGGCGGACCAGGGAGAGGGTCACGCCTACGGCGGCGGGAAGACCCAGCAGGACAAGCACAAAGGCATAAGCCCCCTCGGCCACCCCCAACTGCATGGGAACGAACACAAAGAGGAGGCTGATGAACTTGCTGGCGGTTTCAATCAACAGCGGATGGAGCAGCGGAGGCGGGTCCCCCAGCACCGCCAGCACCCAGTACACCTCCAGTATCAGCAGCAAGTGGGCCGCAGCTTCCAACGTGACGACCGTCAGGAACCGGGCCGGCCGGTCGTAGACCACCCGGAAGAGAACCTCTTCCATCTGCCTCACCCGTTCCAGATGGGGCGTCACCCGGCTGGAAAGCCAGGGTCGCCGGCTGAGCCGTTTTAGAGTGGAACAAAAGAGATAGGACCGGCGGACGAAGGCGACTACAGCCACCAGCAGGATGCCGCCGAGCAGGAGCACGCCGCCCCAGACCGAAGCCCGCAGGGAGGGCTCCATGGGGAACTGGAGCGCCAGGACGGCAAACCCGACGGCGGCGATGGCCGCGGCGCTGAGGTTGTAGAAGAGGATCTCGGACAGGGTGGAGGCGAAGGCCTGGTGGAGAGCCAACCCTCTCCGCTTGAGCAACCAGGCCTTGGCGGGTTCCGCCAGCAAGGGTCCGGTGGAGGTCAGCACTCGTACGGCTTCCCCGGAGATTCGAATCCACAGGACATCCCGATAGGACATCTGGATGTCGAGCAGGCAGCGCGAAAACGCTGCCGCCCGCACACCCTGATAGAGGGCGTGGATACCTGCCAGGGCCGCCAGGTGCCAGCCGATCTGGAGCAACAGGGAGAGAATCCGGCCGGGACCGAGCCGGTAGACCAGGTAGCCTGCCAGGCCCAAGCCCAGCAGCATCAGCAGGGCGCGCAGGGTTCTGCGGCCGGTCGCGTGCATCATTGGCGGGGTCAGCGCGGGGTCAAGGGCCGGATGTTCTTCTCGACCCGATTCAGGGGATGACGGAAAGCTTGCCGCCGCAGCCTCTTGAGATTGGGGTAGCCATCGGCCTGCTCGCGGGCCCACTCTTCGGCGAAGCGCCCGTTGCGAATGTCCCTCAGAGTGTCTTTCATACGCTGCCTGACCTCTTCGGCGGGGAGTTGTTCGTGCCGGGTCAGCGTTCCATACTGGGAGGTAGGTGAGTGATAGCGGGTCTGCTCGAACATTCCCTCGACCGCCATCTTGTGGAAAATCTCGCCAGCCTCTCCGGAGGCGTAATACTCCAGGGCAACCAGCTCGGGAGGCACTCCCGCCTCCACCAGCACCTCGTAGGAGAGCAGCAGGGCTTGATTGAAGAGCGGCCACAAAGCCTGCTCGCCAAAGAGGTTCACGTCGGCCTCGTCCTGGAAGGTGCACTCCAGGACACCGGCGCGGGTGCACCCCACTCCCTTGGCCAGCGCCAGCGCGACTTGGCGGGCCTGGCCGGAGGCGTCGTGGCCCACGGCCACGAAGGCCGGAACGCCCTTCCCCTTCACGAACAGCTCACGCACGGTGACGCCCATGGCGCGGGGGGACATCATCACCACGTCGACGTCGGGAGGAGGCTGGATGCACTTGAAGCGGTAGCCGTAGCTGCTGGCGAAGTCCAGCACCTGCCCGCCGCGGATGTGCTTCTGCATGTGCCGTTCGTAGACCTGCTGCTGGATTTCGTCCGGTATCCCCACCAGCACCAGGTCGGCCCTGGAGGTCGCCTGAGCGATGGAGAAAACCGGGAACCCGTCTCTTTGGGCTTCCTGGTAGTAGGCATCCCGGCGGTTGCCCACGATCACTTCCAGCCCGCTGTCCCGCAGGTTGCGGGCCTGGGCGCTCCCCTGGTTGCCGTATCCGATCACGCCGATGAGGCGGTCTTTCAGGGGAGCCAGGTCAACGTCTTCATCGAAATAGATCTTGCGCACGGGTTCGCCTCCTTATTCAACAGAGCCTTTTGCAAAATTCGCAGCGGGGCAGGTCACTTTGTCGGCAAACCTGAGTATCTGCCTTTTTCGATATCGGGTGCGACCTGGTGAGCCATGCGTGTTAAACACAAAACGCACAAAAGTCACAAAGCGAATTTTCTGAGATCGTTCTGCTCTCTATGTGTTTTTGTGCCTTTTGTGGCCATTCCCGAAAACGATCCCGCTGCCGAATTTTGCAAAAGGCTCAACAAACTTCCCTGTTCTGTTCTCCCCGTCCCTCAATGGAATTTACAGGTGATCCCCTGCCCATAGAACGACCGCTTCAGCAATCTCAACCGTTTCCCTGTACTCCGACTCGGTTACCGGTCTGGCGAGGCCAGGGTAACGCGTAATCAGGGCAAATGGTGTTAACTCTTCCGCTTTGCGAACCTCATCCGGGATGGTTTCTCCGGCTTCTTCCAACAGTGACAGAAGACGAGTCAAGTCGTGCACGTATGGGAACTCGATATTTCGCCGGATCATCATGGCCTTGATTGCCTTTTCCGCTGCCTGCTGGGCCTCAAAGCACAGGTCTTCCAGATAGGCCTCAGCAACACGGTTCTTCGCCAGGGCCAGATTGCTCCTGGCGCGGTTCATCCATTCCCGCGGGTCATCAGGTGGGAGACGCTCGGGACGCTTCATACACTACCCTTCCTTCCTTGAGGGCGGGCTTGATGACCAGAGCGTGACTGTCCTTGAAACGCTCCACATCCCCAGCGTCGACCACGAGCGCGTCAACCGCGGCTCCTACCCCGTGCAGCTTTCGGTAGATGCGAGCCATGAGGTGGAGTGCGTCCGCTCCCCGCTTAATGATGAGAAGGTCCACATCGCTGTTGGGGTTCATTCGTCCCGCGGCGGCCGATCCGAAGAGAATGATCTTTTCCGGCTGGGCCACATCCACGATTCGCCGGATGATGTCGTCCAAGGTCTTTTGTTCGAGTATGGGACTACTTTCCGTTGGAGCGAGGCTGCGTCTGAACTCCCTTGATCCTTCACCAGCGCTAGACATGGACGGCCTCCCGCTCGACGTACGGACGCAGTTCCGCCCGCAGCGCCTTGTGAGTTACCAGATCGACGGAGCGTCCCAGCAGATCCTCCAGGTAAAACTGGGTGCCGAAATAGCCCTTGGAGGTTGCCGGTCCGTCGAAACGAACCAGGATGTCGATGTCGCTGTCTTCCGATGCCTGGTCGCGAGCCACGGAGCCGAAGAGGACGAGATCGGTGACCCCGAACCGTTGCGAAAGGGTCGCCTTATGCGCTCGCAGCACCTTCAGGACTTCATCTCTGGTCATTGGTGTTCCCGTGGAGTCGTCGAGCTCCCTTTGGCTGAACCGCCGTCCTGACCCGGCTTGGCGAGGCTTTTCCCGAATGCCCATTCTATCACTCCCGGCCTCGCCTGATGGTCGTCGGCCGGGATCCGTGCCGAGCGCGGGAATGGACATCAGCATGTAGCCTGGGGCCCGAGCCTGACGATCAACCCGGAGAGTCTTCCATCTGCCGGTGCTGGCCCCACACCAGCCCCTTCAACCTGGACTCGGGCGGTGCCTGGAAATAACGGCTGGCCAGCCAGCCCACCGCCACCGTGGGCAGGCAGGTGAAAGCGCCGTACCATTGGCCGCCGACGTGGGTCCAGGCCAGGGCCAGGGTCAGCGAGCCCGCCGCCAGGCCGATCAGCACGCCCGCCGCATTGGCCCGTTTGGACAGCATTCCCAGCAGGAAGATGCCCAGCAGCAGACCCAGAAAGGTTCCCGAAAGGCTGATGATGAGCTGGTAGACCTCGGACTGCTGGTAGAGGATCAGCACCGCCGCCACAATGCCGCCGGCGCCGAACAGGGCGCAGAGCAGGCGGCTGAACCCCACCTTGAGCTGGCGGTTGGACATCCAGTCGCAGACCACGGTGGCGGTCAGGGCGTTGATGCCGCTGTCGATGCTGCTCATGGCCGCCGCAAACAACCCCGACAGCAACAGCCCCAGCAGGCCTACCTGGGCGATCTCGGTCAGCACGAAGTTGGGCAGGATCTGGTTCTGATGGAGCGGGGGGAAGCCTGCGGCGGCCCCCGGGACGTCCTGGTGGTAGAAGGCGTACAGGGTGGAGCCCACCAGGAAGAAGATCAGGCATACGGCGCCCGACATCACCCCGTTGACGATCAGGGAGCGCTGGGCCGCGCGCGGCGTGGGCATGGACACGTACCGCTGCACCGCCGTCAGCGTCACCGCGTACCAGGGGAAGAAGGCGAACAGCCCGATGGCCAGGGAGGAGTAGACGTTGTCCACGCCGGGCGACATGTCGAAGCGAAGGTCGAACATCTCGAACTTGCCGTGGGTCTGCCCCATCTCGATCATTCCGGCCCAGCCTCCGTCGATCCGCCCCAGCGCCAGCCACAGCACGGCCAGCATGCCCCCTCCCAGGGCGACGGCCTGAAAGATGTCGGTCCAGATCACGGCCTTGAACCCTCCCAGGGCCGTGTAGAGGGTGGCGAAGGCGCCGATGCCCACCAGAAGCCAGGCCGTGGTGGCAAGGTCGTCCGTGCTCAACCCCAGCACCGGCTCGATGACGTGGCTGACGGCGTAGAGCAGATTCCCCATCCAGGCGAACGTGTAGATCATGAAGAGCGAACTGCCGATCAGCCGGATGGGGCGGTTGAAGCGCAGCTCCAGGTATTCGTAGGCGCTGGTCACGCCCAGGCGGTGGAAGAGCGGCACGAAGATCCAGCCCACCACCGGCACCACCAGGAACGGAATGGTGATGATGGCGAAGTAGATGTGGAAATTGCCGAAGGCCGCCTGGGTGGGAAGGCCCACGAAGGAGTTGGAACTGAAGATGGAGGCGAACATGGAGAGGCCCACCGGCATCCAGGACATTTTCCGCCCCCCCAGGAAAAAGTCCTCGTTGGAGTGCTGCTTGCGGGCGAACCACAGGCCCAGAGCCAGCACCGCCACCAGGTAGCCGCCAAAGAGGGTCCAGTCCAAAGGGTGCAGGAGTCCCAAGGGCTCAGCTCCAATCCGATCCGAATTCGGTCAAGGCCGTCAGCCCCGGGATTCTAGAAACGCCCGTCGTGCGAGTCAAGCGGCTCGTGGCCTGCCGAAAAGCGGCCTTGAGCCCCCGCATGGGCTTGGTTAGACTATGCATGAGGCGCCGGAGTGTCGGGGACTCGCGGACGCCTCTTCCCACGGAGAACCCTCGGCATGTCGTTCCATCGGCTCAGTATCGCCGCCTGGCTGGTTGTTTTTTCGGCGCCGGTCGGGCTGGGCGCGTCGGATTCCGGCCAGGCCGAGTTTTTCGAGAAGCGGATCCGGCCGCTGCTGGTCGAACGCTGCCATGCCTGCCACAGCGGCGAAACCTCCAGTCCCATGGGAGGGTTAAGGCTCGATTCGGCCGATGCCATGCTGGCAGGCGGAAGCCGAGGCCCGTCCGTTACTCCCGGCAGTCCGGAAGAGAGCTTGCTGATCCGGGCCGTCTTCTTCGAGGACGCAGATCTCAAGATGCCTCCCACGGGCCGGCTGAGCGATCGGGAAATCGCCGACCTGGTTCAGTGGGTGAAGTCGGGGGCCTTCTTTCCCCAAGCCGAATCGACCTCGACCGACCAGGGTGGAGGTATCGACTGGGAAGCAGGCCGCCAATTCTGGTCTTTCCGGCCCATCGAGCCCCCCCGGCTTCCGGCGGTCGAAGATAGCCGCTGGGTTTCCTCTCCCGTCGACACCTTCGTGCTCTCCAGGCTGGAGGCCAAGGGACTGACGCCGGCCCCGCCCGCCGACAAGCGAAGCTGGCTCCGCCGGGTGACCTTCGGTCTGACCGGCCTGCCGCCCTCGGCGAGCGAGGTCGAACGGTTCGAGGCCGATCATTCCCCCGAGAGCTTTCGGAAGGTCGTGGACCGGTTGCTCTCCTCTCCCCACTACGGTGAGCGCTGGGGACGCCATTGGCTGGATCTGGTCAGCTTTGCCGAAACCAACGGTCACGAGTTCGACCACACCAAGGCCGATGTCTGGCGGTACCGGGACGCCGTCGTTCGGGCCTTCAACCAGGACGTTCCCTATGACCACTTCGTTCGCGAGCACCTGGCCGGAGACCTTTTGCCGGAAAAGCGCTTGGGGCCGGACGGGATCCACTGGGAATCTCCGGTCAGCACCAGTTTTTTCTGGTTGGGGGAACGCCTCAACGGCGCCATTGACTCCGTCAAGGCCCGGGCCGACGAAGTCGACAACCAGATCGACGTTCTCTCCAAGGCCTTCCTGGGCTTGACAGTAGCCTGCGCCCGCTGCCACGACCACAAGTTCGATCCCATTCCCACCGCCGACTACTATGCCTTGGCCGGGGTTCTGCACAGCACCGATTTCGCCCAGGCGGTCATCGATTCGGCCGCCCGGCGGCAAGAGATTGCCTCCCTCCGGCGGCAGATCCAGGATCGGAACTCCGGTATGGAGGCTCTGCTGAAACCCGCACGCTGGAGCATGGCCCGCCAGATCGAGCCCTACTTGCTGGCGGCGGCCGAGCTGGCCTCCCCTCGGACCTCGGCCGAGCCCTCCGCGGTGGCTGAGCTGGCCGGCCGGCGTCTGTTGGATGCCGGCCTGTTGCAAGCCTGGGTGGAGACCCTCCGGCAGGCCTGCGGGGAGCCGGAGGATCTGTTCTACCCCCTGGCCGCCCTGATCGACGGACTGGCCAGCCGCCGTTTCGGCTCCTTTGCCGAGGGGATGGAGGCCGTTCGCGGCCAATTGGGCGGGAAGTTTCATCCGGATCGGAATGACAAGGCCGCAGGTCCGGAGCGAGTCGATGTGCTCTTCGAGGATTTCGGCAAACCGGACTTCGAGGGATGGACCGTGCGGGGACAGGCCTTCGGGACCGGACCGGCGCGGGGGATTGCGTCCAACCAACCACTCCGCGACTTTCAGGGCCAGTCCCTGGCCAACTCCTTTGGAGCTGGATCCGATCGATTCATGGGCAGCCTGACGTCCCGCAAGTTCACCCTGCCCGAGCTGCCCAGGGACTACCGGGATCATGGCATCTACCTGCATGTGAGGCTGGCCGGCAGCCAACCGGAGGAGTCTTCCGGCGGCCAACCCTTCCCTGCCCTGGCCCTAAGCCTGATTGCGGACGGAGTGAGAAGCTCGACCTACGTTCCGCAGGGCAGTCGACTGCGGTGGAAGACCTCCCGCATGACCATTCAGGTGGGACGAATCTGCCATTTCGAGATCCTGGACCGCAGTGCCGGCGGGCATATCGTTGTGGACAAGATCGTCTTTTCCAACTCCAAGGAACCTCCCCTCTACCTGGATGCACCCCACCGGGACCTGCTGCAAAGGATCGTCTCGGGGAACCCCTCCTCACTGGATGCTCTGGCCCGAACCTACCGGGACCTGTTCCTGGAAGCCCTGGGCGCCCCGGCCCCATTGGCTCCCGGCCACCGCTGGCTGCTGGCCTCTCTCAGTCCCGGCGGCCGCCTGGAAGACCTCGGCGCTCTCCTGTGGCGGGAAGAGCGGGATGCGGTGGCACGGATGCAGGGTCAACGCCAGGTTCTGGACGACCGGGTGCCGGCCTCCCGATTCGCCATGAGCAGCCAGGACAGGGATCCACGCAATGTGCGCGTCCACCTGAGAGGGGATCACAAGAACCTGGGCCGGGAAGTGCCGCGCCGCTTCCTGCAGATCCTGGCAGGGAAGGATCAGCCCCCCATCCTGGAAGGAAGCGGCCGGCTGCAGTTGGCCGACCGGCTGGTCGACCCGCGGAATCCTCTGACGGCTCGGGTGATGGTCAATCGCATCTGGAAACACCACTTCGGGGAAGGCCTGGTGCGCTCGGTGGACAATTTCGGCAAGCAGGGCGACCGGCCCAGCCATCCCGAGCTGCTGGATTATCTGGCCCATCGCTTCATGGGGGAAGGGTGGTCGGTCAAGGCCGTCCAGCGCCTGATTCTGCTGAGCAACACCTATCGGATGTCCGGTGGGAGGGACGCCCGGGCGATGCAGCTCGATCCCGACAACCGGCTTCTCCATCACGTCTCCGTACGCAGGCTGGAAGCCGAGGCGGTCCGCGATTCCGTGCTGGCCGTGAGCGGCAATCTGGATCGGCAGTTGTTCGGTCCCAGCGTGCCGCCCCACATCAGCCCCTACCAGGACGGCCGCGGCAAGCCCAAGTCGGGGCCGCTCGACGGGAACGGCCGGCGCAGCCTTTACGTTCAGGTCCGCCGCAACTTCCTGACGCCCCTGTTCCTGGCTTTCGACTATCCGCCGCCCATTTCGACCATCGGGCGCAGAGGAGTCTCCACCGTTCCCTCCCAGGCTCTCATGATGCTGAACAACGAGTTCATTGCGGGAGAAGCTCAGGCCTGGGCCCGGCGCATGGTCGTGGAGGAGACCGACCCCGGCCGGCGGGCCGCGCGCATGGTCCTGGAAGCCTACGGACGACGCCCGGAGCCGCGAGAGTTGAAAGACTTGCTGCAGTTCGCGGCATCAGCGGAGGACCGCTACCGCAGACTGGCCGAGAAGGAGAAAAACGGGGAGAGCGTGGAACAGCGGGTGTGGGCCGATCTGGGGCACGCCTTGATAAACTCGGCTGAATTCATCTATCTGCGTTGAGGGACTGACATGCATTGGCCAAATCCATCCTCGCCTGCGATCACCCGCCGCGAAATGCTGTGGCGGTGCGCCAACGGCTTCGGCGGGCTGGCCCTGTCCTGCCTCCTGGCCGAGAAGCAGGGCCTGGCGGCCGGAACCTCGACCTCTCCGCTGGCTCCTCGAGTCACTCACCACCCGCCCAAGGCCAAGTCGGTGATCTTTCTCTTCATGGACGGGGGGCCGTCGCAGATGGACACCTTCGACCCCAAGCCCAGGCTGCAGAAGGAGAGCGGCCAACCCATCCGGATGGAGACGCCGGCCACTGTTTTCCAGATCAGCCGAATGGTGCTGGGATCGCCTTACAACTTCAAACGCTACGGCCACTCGGGCGCCGCGGTCAGCGAGCTCTTTCCCCATCTGGCCACTTGCGTGGATGACATGACCTTCGTTCGGTCCATGGTGGCCGATCACTCCGAGCACACCGCCGCCAACTACTTCATGCACTCCGGGACCGGCTTTCAGGGCCGGCCCAGCCTGGGGTCCTGGGTAACCTACGGCTTGGGAAGCGAGTCGGACAACCTCCCCGGTTTCATTGTGCTGGAAAGCGAAATGATTCCGCCCGGAGGCCTGGACCTGTTCGGCAGCGGCTTTTTGCCGGCCTCCTACCAGGGAACCCTCTTTCGCAAGGGGCGCCACCCGATCGCGGACATCCGGCCGCGCGAGGCTGCCCCGGAGCTGCAGCTCGACAAGCTGGACCTCATCCGCAAGCTGAATGCCGGGGTGGTGGACCGCTTCGGCGCAGGCAGCCAGTTGGAGGCCACCATCGCCAACTACGAACTGGCCTTCCGCATGCAGTCGGCGGTCCCGGAGCTGCTGGACCTCGGCGACGAATCGGAAGCGACCCGGAAGCTCTACGGACTGGATGAGCCCGAAACCGAGGAATTCGGCCGGGAGTGTCTGCTGGCCCGCCGCCTGGTGGAGCGTGGTGTCCGCTTCATCGAATGCCTCAGCCCCCAGCGGCGGATCGACCGCTGGGACCAGCACATCCGTCTGGAAGAGCGCCACCGCATCAACGCCAAGGCGACCGACAAGCCCATTGCCGGGCTCTTGAAAGACCTCAAGGCTCGCGGGTTGCTGGATGAGACACTGGTCGTCTGGGGCGGCGAGTTCGGGAGGACGCCCACGGCCCAGACCCCGGATAGCGGCGACCTCTCCCAGGTGGGCCGGGACCACAATCCCTTCGGCTTCACCATGTGGTTGGCCGGGGGTGGCGTCAAGCCCGGAACGATCTATGGAGCCACCGACGAGTATGGCTACTACGCGGTCGAGAACAAGGTGCATGTCCATGACCTGCATGCCACCATCCTCCATCTGCTGGGTCTGGACCACACCAGGCTCACCTACCACTTCAGCAGCCGCGACATGCGCCTCACCGACGTGTATGGCAACGTGGTGCACGACATTCTGGTGTAGTGGCTCTTTCGGACTTCCGGAACGGACTTGCAATTGCGGAGTCGAGAGGCAAATGGGGTCAAATCACGTAGAAGGATTGATTGTCTGCTCCGGGAACCACGCTTGGCGGGATGCGAGCGTCGAAGGTAACGAACCGGCCTTGCCGTTCGACAGCCAGCGCCAATGGATCAGTCAGCTATTTCGTCCGCAGCCGGTCGATCAGTTCGTTGGTGACGACAACGCCACGTTTGGGGAACGGTCGAAAGCCGAACTCGGCGCAGAGCTCCTCCGCTCGGCTTCCCGGGTCGTCCCGTTCCCTGGGAACCAGAGATTGCCGGAGTAGGTTCGATACCACCGCACCGGCCGATTTCGACTCGCGTTTTGCGACTTCCTTGACGGCAATCAGAAGGTCGTCGTCGATATTCAGGGTGGTTCGCATGGTTGAATCTCCACCGGAAGACTTTGAATAACGATGCTACTACACATGCATCACGCATCAATACTCCGCGATTGGTTAGAACCGTTTTAGGGTAAGCCCTGGTTGCAAAGCACCAACCGAGTTGGGCATGGACAGACAACGGTGCTCTGACCGTCGTGGCTGGCGGTGCGCGGAACCGAGGTTGAAGGGGGCCTGAAGGACGTTGACTTCGTCCAGGGTTCAGTGTGGTTTTCCGATTTTGTCGAGGGAGGAGGAGAGGTGTTTCGGAGAATTTTTCTGAGAGCCGGCGTTCCGGCAATGCTTCTGGCAGCGCTCTGGGCCTCGCCGGCCTGGGGGCAGCTTTCCCCCAGGGCCGCCTGGGCGGCCACCGCATTCAAGAACTACCGGGTGCAGCCGGACATCACTTATCTCACCGCCAGCAACTGGCGGGCCGAGCTGGATCTGTACCAGCCGACCGGTCTGAGCGAGCCCGCGCCCACGCTGGTCTACTTTCACGGTGGCGGCTGGTACACCGGCGACAAGGACGAGCCCATACTGCGGCTTCTGCCCTACCTGGAGATGGGGTGGGCGGTGGTGAACGTCGAGTACCGGCTGAGCGGAGTTTCCCTGGCGCCGGGGGCGGTGGAGGACTGCCGCTGCGCCCTGCGGTGGGTTGTGGACAATGCCGGCCGGTACAATCTGGATCCCGACCGCATCGTGGTCTCCGGCCATTCGGCCGGGGGGCACCTGGCCCTGACCACCGGCATGCTGACGAGTGAGGCCGGACTGGACTACCGCTGCCTGGGGAAGGGAGAGCCCAAGGTGGCGGCCATCGTCAACTGGTACGGCATCACCGACGTGCTGGATCTGATCCAGGGAGACAATATTCAGCGGTACGCGCTGCGTTGGCTGGGAGTGCGGCCGGACAGGGAGTCGCTGGCCAAAAGGGTCTCTCCGCTGACCTACGTCCGCCCGGGCCTGCCCCCCATCCTGACGGTTCACGGCGAGAACGATCCGCTGGTCCCCTACCAGCAGGCCGTTCGGTTGCACGGGGCCCTGACCGAGGCCGGCGTCCCCAATCGCCTGGTGACCATTCCCGAGGGACCCCACGGGCCCTTCAGTCCCGAAGAGACACTGCGGGCCCACACCATCATCACTGAATTCCTGGAGCAGCACGGCCTGACCCGGGTGGAAAGGGCGGGGGCGGTCCGGTAGTCCGGATCGGCCTTCCCCGGAGCCTTCCACCCACCGCCCTGTCTCCGGTCATGCGCCGGTTTCCGGGCTGAGAACCGAGGACCGATGAGCACCGACACTGTCCAGCCCGGTCGCCCTCCCTACCTGTTGGGGATCGACCTGGGAACCTCGTCCTGCAAGGTGTGCGCGGTTGACGCTTCCGGCCGGCACCTGGGGGCGCGTAGCGCCGGCTATCCCACCCTCACCCCGCGGGCCGGCTGGGCCGAACAGGATCCCGACCACTGGGTGCCCGCGGCTATCGAGGCTACCCGCCGGCTTTTCTTGGAAAGCCCTGTCACACCCGATCAGGTCGGAGGTATCTGCCTTTCCAGCGCCGCCCACATTCCGGTGCTGCTGGATACCGGCGGAAATTCCCTCAGAAACGCCATCCTCTGGTATGACCAGCGCTCCCTGAACGAGGTGGAGGAGCTGAAGTCTCAGCGTGGCGAGGAGATCTTCAGGTTGTCTCACAACAGCGTCTCTCCCACGTGGACCCTGCCTCAGCTACTGTGGGTGCGACGGCAGGAACCGGAGGTGTGGTCCAAGATCCGCCGGGTAGTCCTTTCCAAGGATTACCTGTCCCAGTGGCTCACGGGCCGCTGGACGACCGATCCCGCCACCGCCCTGTCCTCCATGCTCCTGGACGCTCATACTGGAGGTTGGTCCGAGCCTTTGCTGGAGCCACTGGGGCTGACGTCCGGTGTGCTGCCCCGGGTGCTCCCTTCCACGGCCAAGGTCGGCTCGCTGGCGGCGGCTGCGGCCGAGGCGCTGGGAATCCCTTCCGGGGTGCCGGTGATCAACGGGACCCTGGACAGTGCGGCTGAGACCTACGGAGCCGGGGTGGTGCGGCCCGGCGACTGCCTGCTGAGGCTGGCCACGGCGGGAGGAATTCACCTGGTGCTGGAGGAGGCTCGTCCTCACCCCGGGCTCATCAGCTACCCTCATCCCGTGTCTCCCCTCTGGTACTCTCAGGCCGGCACCAACTCCTGCACTTCAGCCCTCCAGTGGGTGTTCCGGAGCGTCGGCTCCGGCCGGCCGGGAACCTTCCAGGAGTGGGATCCGGATGTGGAAACCGTTCCGCAGGGAGCCGAGGGGCTGTTCTTCCACCCCTACCTTTCGGGCGAGCGCTGCCCCTACTGGGACGGCCGGCTGCGGGCCAGCTTTTCCGGAGCCACCTTCGGCCATTGCCCCGAGCACTTCGTTCGCGCCGCCTACGAGGGCACGGCCTTCTCCCTGCGGGACGCGATGGGCGTGCTGGATGACCTGGGCGGCCCGGGGGGAACCATCACTGTGGTGGGCGGCGGTACGGCGGGCAGGCTGTGGACCCGGATCGTCTGCGACGTGCTGGGGAAACCCCTGCAGGTTTCGCGGGTGACGGATTCCGCATACGGCGCGGCGCTGCTGGGACTGGTGGGCATCGGCCTCTACCCGGATGTCTCCCAGGCGCTGGCCGGGTCCCGGCAGGAGCTGGAAACCGTTTCACCCGATCCGGAGCGGGCCCGAGGCTACATCGCGCTCTTCCAGCGCTACCGGGAGATCCAGCAACAACTCCAACCGGTCTACCACACCCTGGCCGGCTGAGGCCGGCGCCATCCCATGGATCTCACCAGCCCTCAATACTCAATGGGCCGCTCTTCGAAGTGGCGGTGGCGACGATAGGCCACTCTGCAGTCGACGCGGTCCAGGGAGAGGTTCCCCTTGATGTCGCGATCCCGCTTCAGGACGGTGACCTTCAGGGTGTTGCGTCCCTTCGTGGGCGTGAACTCCGGACCCAGATGGTAGTCGTAGCCGTACCCGTAGGGTCCGATGGAATGGGAGAGGGAATCCTGGCCCACCAGCCGATAGGTCATGTCCACCTTCTGCAGGATGGAATCGGGGAGTACCTGGCCATTGAACTCGACCCTGACCTGATCGATGGTCGGGATGATGCCTCCGAGGCGCACCCTCAGGACCACCGAGCGAACCCGTCCCAGCTTTCGCCAGTGCTCGATGTCATCGGCCATTGGAAAGGAAACCTCGGCCGACGCCCCTTCGGCAATCTCCTGGGGTAGACCCTGGGTCCTGTCGGACAGCCAGTCCATGGAGGTGTCCCGTTCCTTGCGGGTCCGAACCATGTAGAGCTTGTCGGCAGTGGCCAACAGTTCCGGGTGGGGCAGCAGGCGCAGGGTATCGTATTCCTGGGCCGTCCAGGGCCATCCCTGGGGGGTCCAGAGGTGGTCGGCCATGGCGACGCCGTCCACTCCCTGATCGTAGGCGGTGGCGGCGCCGGCCCAGACCATTTCGGGGGTGGCCCATCGGGCAAACTGCCGGCCCAGCCCATTGTGCATGGAAAAGTAGGCACGGGTTCCGGTCCCCCGGGTGAGCTTCACCACCTGGGTGCAATCCACGTCCTGCACGATGCCCTCGTCCTCGGTGTAGCTGCCCTCGCAGAAGAGACCGTCCACCAGGTTCTCCGAAATCCAGGTGGGGACCTCGTAGCCCACCAGCTTCCAGGCGTCCGGGTGAGCCGGGACGCGGGCGTAGATGCGCTTTCGCCGCCCTTGCGCCTGCTGGGCCTTGTCAGCCACCTTGCGCAGTTCCCGGATCCATCGGGTCATCACCGGGGCCAGCTCCCCGGCCTGGTCGAAACGGCAGAAGGGCGTGGACGAGGTCAGATTCAGCTCGATGCCATCGGTTTCATAGCGGGAAAGCAACTCCTCGAAAACCGGAAACCGTTCCTCCCGCACCGCCTTGTGCATGAAATTGAAGCGCGTCTTGTTGATGTCCTTGGCCCGGGGATCGGGATCATCTCCCACGTGGAACCGCGGGTTGTCCATGGCGAAGGCCGACCATCGGCCCAGGCCTTCGTTTGCTTCCCGGGTCCCTCCCTGCAGGCTCACCCAGGTACTGGCGATCATCAGAATTCCCTGCTGGTGACAGCGGTCCACCAGGATCTTGAGGGGATCGTGGCCGTCCTCGACGAGCTGCTTCAATATCCGCCCCGCCCGATACCAGACATAGTGAGTCCATTGCTTGACCTCCGCTCCCCACATCTGAGCCACCTTGCTGTCATAGAGCATGGTGCCCCCTTCGACGCCGGCGAAATAGACAAAGGCGTCCACGCCGCTGCTGGCGAGTTGGTCTACGATGAAGGCGTGATCGGACGGGGTCACCGGGGGTTCGAAGCAGTAGAGGTCGGCGGCGTGGCGCCCGTCGTCGAAGAAGAAGACACGCGGATCCCCGGAACGCCGGGAGTCCTTGGAGGGTGACGGACCGGCTGCCGCCGCAGTGACCAGAGGTGTGGCCAAAGCTCCGGGTGCCGCGGCGCCAACGGTTCTTAAGAAAGTTCGGCGTTTCATGGTCGGTTTACTCCTTTGATTGTCACAAACTTGGACTCCAGGCGGCATTCGAGCCATTCCGGCCTGCCGGACCGGATGGTCTCCATCCAAACGCCGCATGTGAGAGCCCTCATACTGCCCTCTGCCCCGTCCCAAGGCAAGGAGTAATTGCCCCCCACCGCATCAGCCTTCGCCATTCGGCTCGGCTTCTGCGACTCCCCCTCAAGGGGGGAGTTATTCTCGCGTTGCAAACCGCAAACATCCTTTACACATAAGGCCGGGAACATGGTTTACATCCCGCCCAGCAATCGGGCAAGAAGTCTCGTGCTGGCCTCAAGAATCACTCCCCCCTGGAGGGGAGTCGTTGAGAGGTACAGACCGCATTCATCCTTTACACCCTAAACCGCAAACATGGTTTACACGCTGATAGGGTATCGATCGAGGAGGATAGAGC